>JAFGMR010000046.1 GCA_016927425.1 Methanotrichaceae archaeon
CTGAAGGCGAGGGACTGCACGGAGCCGGAATGGCCCGATAGCGTGCGGAGCTCCCGGCCGGTGCTCGCGTCCCAGAGCTTGACCGTGTTATCATCGCTCCCGGAGGCGAGCGTCCGACCGTCGGGGCTGAATGCGACGGCGTTCACGTCGCGGGAATGGCCCGATAGCGTGCGGAGCTCCCGGCCGGTGTTCGCGTCCCAGAGCTTGACCGTGGAGTCACTGCTCCCGGAGGCGATCGTTCTGCCGTCGGGGCTGAATGCGACGGACTGCACGCCGCTGGAATGGCCCGACAGCGTGCGAAGCTCCCGGCCGGTATTCGCGTCCCAGAGCTTGACCGTGCTATCACTGCTCCCGGAGGCGAGCGTCCGACCGTCGGGGCTGAACGCGACGGCCCTCACATAGTCGGAATGGCCCGATAGCGTGCGGAGCTCCCGGCCGGTGCTCGCGTCCCAGAGCTTGACCGTGTCATCCCAGCTCCCGGAGGCGATCGTCCGGCCGTCGGGGCTGAACGCGACGGACAACACCCAGTTGGAATGGCCCGACAGCGTGCGGAGCTCCCGGCCGGTGCTCGCGTCCCAGAGCTTGACCGTTTTGTCATTACTCCCGGAGGCGATCGTCCGGCCGTCGGGGCTGAATGCGACGGACAACACCCAGGCGGAATGGCCCGAGAGGGTGCGAAGCTCACGGCCAGAATTCGCGTCCCAGAGCTTGACCGTTTTATCATCGCTCCCGGAGACGAGCGTCCGACCGTCGGGTCTGAATGCGACGGCGTTCACGTTGCCGGAATGGCCCGACAGCGTGCGGAGCTCCCGGCCGGTGCTTGCTTCCCAGAGCTTGACCGTTTTGTCATCACTCCCGGAGGCGATCGTCCGGCCGTCGGGGCTGAAGGCGACAGACCTCACCCAGTCGGAATGGCCCGAGAGGGTGCGAAGCTCACGGCCAGAGTTAGCGTCCCAGAGGCTCACAGTCCCGTTATCATTGCCCGAGGCAAGCGTTCTTCCGTCCGGGCTATAGGCGACGCTGTACTTGGGGTTCGACAGGTTCCCGAGGACCATGATAAGACCGGTCTCGTCAGCCTTAGGCCTCGGGCTGAATCCCTCCGGCGGCCGCATCGGCGTCTTTGGGTACTGGTCCCGTATCAGCAGCGGTATATGCTTCGTCCCCGGGAAGAACGGGCCGCCCGGGTGATACAGCCCGGCCTGGTCCGCCCCCCAGTCGAGGTTGAGCCAGACCTCGCCGGTCGTTGTATCGATGTGGGTGAAGATCTTCTCGATCTCGTACCGCTCCTTCAATGCCTCGACCACGTCCTCAACCCGGTCTCCTGACTGGTTGACGCAGCCGAGATAGACCTCGGTGTAGGCGTGGCCCACGCTCTGGTTGTAGGCGAGGATGATCCTGGTCGTCCCGCCGATGGATTCCACGAGCGCTGCCATCAGGATTGCGAAGTCGTCGCAGTCGCCGATCCCCGAGACGTTCTTCTTCTGGCCGTTCTCCAGAGTCTGGCTAGCGTATGCGTAGTAGTCGATTCCCCGGGGATCTTGAACATAGGTCCACCCCCGACTAGAGCCCCCGCCCACCTTCATGAACTCGAAGATGGCGCAGACCTGATCGATCGACAGCTCTCCTGGGTAATCGGCTGCCAGGAGCAAGGCAGTATCTCGCACGATCCTCTCCCCAACGTCTACCCGGCTGTTGAAGATCCCCTTCAGCTCCCCTGCAGTGCTCTTCGTCCCGCCGCTTGCAGAGGGCGCTCCGCCTACCTCCGTCCACTCCATCACCTCGTCCTCCGGGACCTGGCTGATCTCCGGCACCCCTTCGAGCTCCGATGCAGCGAATGCTAGATCCTGCAGCTCTGCAAGATCCAGGCCCTCAAGCGACGGCGTGTCTTCGGAAAAGACGAAGGGTAGGTCGGCTGCATCTGCGAAGGATATGAGGAAGAATAAGAGGAGGATCGAAGCGGATAGGCGAAGGGCATGAGGGGACATCTGAATTTCTATTTTGTCATGTTCGTATTTGTCCTTTTCTCCTATCCAGCTACACCTATCCAGCTACTCAGTCTCGTGATTTTGAATTAGGTTGGAGTTTCTATCACCCGTCTATAGCTAGTTATCTTATGAGATATTTATTATTATGAAAAACATAACCACAGAGGAACAAAGCCACAAAGTACGCACAAAGAGCAAAGATCAAGTATTAGTCTTTGTGCCTTTGTGTCTTTGTGGTGAACGTCCGTAAGCCATAGGTGGTATTAAGCGCAGATGGTCTCATCACAGCCATATGTTATTGATTTTCAGCGTATCTTGGAATAGATTGATTGCTTCATTGGATGGAAATAGTTATCGCTTTTATCAATGCCTGAAAAATTCTACCCATTTTTTGAGTTAACGACCCTCCTCAGATGATAGAGCCCCCATCTTTACGCGCCCGCGCTTCCGCCGCCAAGAGGACGCCATCGATATATCCCCCCTCGCAGAGGGGGAGGTATGCGGCTTGGAATCGTCGTATCCGATCCAGAGGACTGGACTGCAAAATCCCTCGCCCGGGCATTCTCCGACTTGGGCGCCGAATCCACCATCCTCAACCTCTCGAAGCTCTGCGCAACAATCGGCGGAGATCTCGCCTTTCGTGAAGGGGCAAACGACCTCCTGAGCCTCGACTGCCTCATCGTCAGGGACATGGGCCGAGGCCCCCCCCAGGAGGTAGCCTTTCGCTTCCAGGCATTGACCTCCCTTCAAGACGCTGGCCAAATGATCGTCAACCCGCCAGAGGCGATTCTCCGCGCGGCAAACAAGTTCTCAACAACGGTTGCCCTCCAGAGGGCTGGTGTCCCAACGCTGCAGACGACCGTCACTTCCAGCCTCGACGAGGCCGTAACGGCTGTCGAGAGGTACGGAAAGGCCGTCTCAAAGCCGCTCTTCGGCTACAAGGGGCGCGACCTCGCTTTGATCGAAGCCGAGGACACAACGCCACTGGAGAGGATCCTTGCGAGATCCGGCGTGATCTACCTCCAGGAGTTCATCGGCTCGGCAAGACCAAGGGACATAAGGGCGTTTGTCGTAGGAGACGATCTCGTAGGCGCCATATACAGGGTCGCCCCGCCAGGCGAGTGGATCAGCAACCTCGCACGGGGCGGAAGTGCGGAGATCTGCCCCATAACCGATGAGATCGAAGATCTCGCAGTCCGTGCAAGCAGGGCTGTGGGGACCCTCTACTCCGGAGTTGATCTGCTCGAGACCCCCGAGGGTCCAAAGGTGATAGAGGTCAATGGCACCCCCTCGGGGAAGGGGATCTTCTCTGCGCTTGCGATCGACGTTGGAAAGCGAATCGCCCGCGAGGTTGCCTCCCTGCTTTCGCAAACGTAATCAAAACGGTTATCTAGAATGCTTCCTTGTTCCGCATCATGTTCACGATACTCACAGGTGCGCAGTTCGGAGACGAGGGCAAGGGAAAGGTCGTCGACCTCCTGGCCGAGAAGTACCATATAATCGCCCGCTTCCAGGGAGGGGACAACGCAGGCCATACAGTCGTCGTAGGGGGCAAGACGTACAAGCTCCACCTCATCCCTAGCGGCGTCCTCCTCGGAAAGAGGCTCTTGATCGGGCCAGGGGTAGTCCTCAATCCCCGCGTCCTAATGAATGAGATAGAGACGCTCCGGCAAGAGGGAATAGAGGTCAACCTTGGAATCGATCCCAAGACTACGATCATCATGCCCTACCACATCGAGCTCGATAGCCTCCGGGAGGCTGGACGAAAAGAGAAGATCGGCACCACCAAGAGGGGAATCGGCTACGCTTACATAGATAAGTTCTCCAGAGAAGAGGTCCAGATGGGAGACCTGGCCGATCCAGCCCTGCTCGATGCAAAGCTCGACGAGATCGGTCCAGCCAAGGAGAAGGCGATTTCGGATATGGGCGGAGATCCCTCGATCGTCCGCAATAGCCCTGCTATTGCTGAGTACCTGGAGATCGGAAAGAGGCTCAAGCAACACCTGGCCGATGTCTCAAAGGAGATCAACATGGCGCTCGACATCGACAAGAGCGTGCTTGCGGAAGGGGCGCAGGGCGCCTTTCTCGATGTCATCCACGGAACCCAGAAGTTCGTTACATCCTCCTTCACGACCGCTGGGAGCGCTTGTGCTAACCTAGGAGTCGGCCCTGTCCGCGTCGACAACGTTGTCGGAGTCGTCAAGGCATACATGACCCGCGTTGGAGAAGGCCCGATGCCAACAGAGCAGTTGGGCGACATAGGAGAACGCCTGAGAGAGAATGGCCACGAGTTTGGGACGACTACGGGGAGGCCGCGGCGCTGCGGCTGGTTCGACGCCCTCATCGGCCGAAAGTCCGTCTACCTGAACGGCTACACAGAGCTTGCTCTGACCAAGCTCGACGTCCTCACAGGGATCGATCCGATCAAGATCTGCGTCGGCTACAGGCTCGACGATGATGTCCTCGACTACCCGCCCGAGGGAACGGAGGAGTTCGCAAGATGTGTCCCCGTCTACGAGGACGCCCCAGGCTGGACCGAGGAGATCTCCGGCGCGAGAAAGTACACCGACCTGCCCCTGAAGGCCAGGTCCTATGTCGAGAGGCTGGAAGGGCTGCTCGATGTCTCCATCTCCGCAGTATCGATCGGGCCTGGAAGGGAAGAGACCATCTACCTGGACTGAACAGTAGGCCGGATTAACGAGAGCCAGGAGGGAATGATACGATCAAGGAATATTCCGCCTCTGATATCGAGTCCAAGTGGCAGAGGAGATGGAGGGAGGACAGGGTCTTCGAGGCCGAGCCCGACCCCAGAGAGAAGTTCTTCATAACCATCCCTTATCCTTACCTTAACGGGAACCTGCACGCCGGCCACACCAGGACCTTCACCATAGGGGACGTCGTTGCCAGGTATCGGCGAATGCGTGGGGAAAACGTACTCTTTCCGATGGCGTTTCACGCAACCGGAACACCTATCGTGGGCTTGAGCGAGCTCATCGCCAATCGAGATCCCCTCATATGGGACGTCTACACCAAGCTCCACGGGATCCCCGAGGAAGTCCTGGTCGATCTAACGACGCCCGAGAAGATAGTGGCCTACTTCCGAAAGGAGGCGAAGGCTGCGATGGAGAGCATCGGCTTCTCGATAGACTGGCGGCGAGAGTTCACGACGACCGATCCCCCCTACAAGAAGTTCATAGAGTGGCAGTTTGGCATACTTCACGAGATGGGCCATGTGACCAAGGGCTCCCACCCGGTTAGGTGGTGTCCTCACGACGACAATCCGGTGGAGGACCACGACATTCTGAAGGGCGAGGAGGCAACGATACTCGACTTTGCCCTGATCAAGTTCCGCGTGGGCGAGAAGGTGCTTCCCTGTGCAACGCTCCGTCCGGAGACGGTCTTTGGCGTGACCAACCTATGGGTAAACCCGGACGTGCTCCATTCGGTCATTCGAGTAAATGGCGAGACCTGGATCGTGAGCCCTGAGGCCTTCCATAAGCTCACCTTCACCGACAGGACGGTTGAGAAGATAGGAGAGATCCCTGGCCGGGAGCTTATAGGCGGAAAGGCCATAAACCCGCTCACAGGCTCTGAGGTGCTCATACTTCCTGCAAGCTTCGTTGACCCCGACAGCGGATCTGGCATAGTGATGTCGGTTCCAGCGCACGCCCCCTTCGACTACCTGGCCCTCAAGGACCTGTACGATCGAGATCTCTCGGAGTATGGAATCAAAGAAGACCTGCGGGCAATCAGGTTCATATCCCTCATCTCCGTTCCCGGCTATGGGGAGTTCCCTGCAGTCGAGGCAGTCGAGGAGCTGAAGGTAGTTGATCAGAATGATCCAAGAGCCGAGGAGGCAACGAAGCTCGTCTACCGCCGTGAGTTCCATAACGGCGTCCTCAAGGAGAACACCGGCCGCTACAAGGGAATCGCCGTTCAGAAGATCAAGGACCTGCTCCTCGCCGACCTCCTGGAACAGGGCATCGCCGAGATACTCTACGAGTTCAGCGAGACCCCGGTCATCTGCCGGTGCGGCACGACTTGCGTCGTCAAGATGGTCAGAGACCAGTGGTTCTTGCAGTACTCGGACCCGGCCTGGAAGGCGATGGTCCTCGCCTGCCTTGCAGGGATGAGGCTCATCCCCGAGGAGATACGGGCCGAGTTCGTGAACAAGGTCGACTGGCTCAAGGACAAGGCCTGTGCCAGGAGAAAGGGCCTTGGGACACACCTTCCCTGGGACAAGGAGTGGCTGATCGAGTCCTTGGCAGACAGCACCATCTACATGTGCTTCTACATCCTCGCCAAGTACGTCGACTCCGACCTCTCGACCGACCAACTTCTGCCCCAGTTCTTCGACTACGTCCTACTTGGGAAGGGCGATCCCGTGGATGTCGCAAAGGAGTGCGAGATCTCGATCGATACGCTCTCTAGAATCAGATCCGACTTCGTCTACTGGTACCCAGTCGACCTCCGAACATCGGGAAAGGATCTCGTCGCAAACCACCTCCTATTCTTCCTCTACCACCACGTAGCGATCTTCCCCGAGCAGCTCTGGCCCCAGGCGATAGCGGTCAACGGCTTCGTCTCCCTGGAGGGCCAGAAGATGTCGAAGTCGAAGGGGCCGATCCTCACGCTGAGGCAGGCAGTCTCTGAGAACGGGGCAGACGTGACCCGTCTCTACATCCTCGCAAACGCCGAGTACACCCAGGACGCCGACTGGAGAGGAGACGGCGTGGAAGCTGCGAGGAGCCAGGTGGAGCGATTCTACGCCCTTGCAATGGATATCCTGGAGGATGATGGGATCGATCCCGAGGCAGAGCCCACGCTGATCGACCGATGGATGCTCTCCAGGCTTCAGCAGCGGATCAAGGAGACGACCGAGGCGCTGGATGGGATCCAGACCCGAAGGGCCCTTCAAAACGCCTTCTACCACCTCATAAACGACCTGCGCTGGTACCAGCGTCGTGGAGGCAAGAACCAGCTCCGCTGCGTCCTAAGCGTCTGGGTGCGGCTGATGGCGCCGTTCATCCCCCATATATGCGAGGAGATCTGGTCTCTGATGGAGAACGGCTACATATCCTCCGCCCCGTGGCCATCGATCGATGATGGATTGATCGACAGGGAGGCGGAGCTTGCTGAGGCCTTGCTCGAAGGGATTCAGGGCGATATGGAGGAGATCATCAGGGTGACAAAGACCACCCCCTCGAAGATCGTCATCTTCACGTCTCCCGACTGGAAGGGGGAGATGCTAGGAGTCGCCCTGGAGATCATGCAGACTGGAAAGCTCGACATGGGGCTATTGATGAAGGCTGCCATGGCCAACCCATGCATCAGGGATCATGCGAAGGAAGCTCCCAAATACGGCCAGAGGCTTGCCCGATCCATGCATACTCTCGGCCGGGAGACCCTGGCGATCGATGAGCTCGAGATACTCTCCAGGGAGACCGAATACCTAAAAAGGGCGTTTGGCTGCCCTGTGGAAGTGCGCTCAGCCGACCAGCCGGGGGAGGACCCCATGGGCAAGGCAAAGAACGCCGAGCCGGGGAGGCCTGCGATATACATAGAGTAGGAGCTCGCCCGCAGCCGCCGGGCGCCCTCCTCAAATAGGAGAGATCCAAAGGGGGTGGGGACGAATGTATAAAGCTCTTGAGATCCATAGCTTTCGAGGATTCCATGAACTCTCGCTAGACGATCTAGAGAGGGTCAACCTTATTGCAGGCGCGAACAATGTGGGAAAGACTGCCCTGCTGGAGGCGATATTCCTCCATTGCGGCGCCTCTAACCCTTTATTGACCGTGAGTATCGAGAGATTAAGGGGATT
Source organism: Methanotrichaceae archaeon (assembly GCA_016927425.1). Lineage (GTDB taxonomy): Archaea > Halobacteriota > Methanosarcinia > Methanotrichales > Methanotrichaceae > JAFGMR01. The sequence goes on from JAFGMR010000046.1 coordinate 7,807, forward strand.
TGATGAGCCGAACTTCGAGCTAGGAAATTCTGGAAGGACTCCGTGGGATCCGCTATTTTATATGTTTCATCTAAAGAATTGCATAAAGATCTCCGGCAGGTTCTCAGATGGATCTAGCCGATCAATTCGCTTGAAGATCGTAAGGCCTACTGACGAGGCTTTCGAAGGGCTATCGATCCCTTACACGCTGCAGAAGTCAGAGAAGCGTCCCATCGCGCCGGAGAGCACTCTTTTGCTCTGCCTGGATTATGAGGAGCAACCTTTGGACAAGTCAGGATTACAGCCCAAGTTCGGAAGGTCCTGTCTGGTCGTGGATCCGGAAGGCATGAGGATTACTACGATGAGAGCGCCCCCCTTTCCAACCATCTTTCTTGCAGCAAAGCAAAGGATATCCACCCAGGAGGATGCCGAGCGTTTTGGCAAGCTAGAGATCATGGGAGAGCAGGATCTCCTATTGGACGCCTTGAAGATCGTGGAGCCAAGGCTTCGTAGACTCGCAGTTGTTGCCATCGGCGGCCTGCCCATGATCTATGGCGATATAGGCCTCGATCGAATGCTGGCACTCGCGCATATGGGAGATGGATTGACAAGGTTATCGAGCATTTTATTGGCAATAGGCAATGCGAAGAATGGAGTCGTTCTAATAGACGAGATCGAGAACGGGTTCCATCATTCATCGATGGAGATGGTATGGACTTCAATTGCCACGGCCGCTCGTCGATCCAACGTTCAGATCTTTGCAACCACTCATAGCTTGGAGTGCATCTTCTCAGCTCATAAGGCCTTTTCAAAGGGCACCCCCTACGATATGAGGGTACATCGCCTGGATCGTGAGGATGATCTCGTAAAGGCGGTAACCTTCGGTCAGGATGACCTCGACGCCGTCTTGGAGTTCAGGATGGATGTGAGATGAGGGATGTTGGAGATGAGATTAGGATAAAATCCCTTGAATACGGAAAAATAGATCAATCCCATATCCTCATTGTAGAGGGCATTGATGACGCCGAGTTTTTTAAATCGTATTTAGAATATATAAGCAGTTCTGATATAGAGATATGGCCGATCGGTGGGAAGACCAGGCTAACGAAGGCCTTGGGCGCCTTAAAGATGCTTTCAGGCTTCTCAAGAGTCATCTCATTGGGGATAATTCGAGATGCCGATGACGACGCAGCGGGGGCATTTCAGAGCGTTTGCGATTCCCTCAGCAGAAATGGCCTACCAGCTCCGGATAGGATTGGAAGACCTTCCCTCTGTTCTCCTCCAATCGTTCGCGTGATGATATTACCCGATGGCCAAAAGCCGGGGATGCTGGAGACTTTATGCATGGAATCGGTTAGGGATGACAAGATCATGCCATGCATCGATCGATTCTTCGAATGCGCAAAAGACCCCGTTCATCAGCCGCCTCAGATGGATAAGGCAAGGTTGCAGGTATACCTTGCATCGAGGATGGAGCCGGGAAAGAGGCTTGGCGAATCCGCAAATTCAGGTTACTGGAAGTTTGATGATAAGGCCTTCGACGATGTGAAGAGGTTTCTAATCGAGGTCAGCAATCCATGATAGCCTTCCAGCCCCTGTCTATGAATCCCGACGCAGGCAATTGAGGTCGCCACTATCTCGGATCGATCCGTCGCTCAGGACGGCAAAGGTTATATGCCCTCTCGCCAGACCTCTCTATGCGAGAGAGGAAGGGCGGCTGCCGCTGGCACATGAGGCCGGTGTGGAAAGTCCCTCCACCTCTGGACACACAGACACCTCAACGGGTGTAGGGCGAGAGCTCTGGCTCTGGCACAGAAACGAGACTGCACCGCATCAATGCCATGATGCCGAGAGGCTGAGGTCGTGCGGGAGGCAGATGAAACGGCGAAACCCTGTGGGTGCAAGCCAAAATAGAGCAAACGTATGGGTCGTCCAGCCCATTGCTCGGGTATGGCGCTTAGCTGAATGCCGCCGAAACAGAAGGGGGCTTACTCTCCTCACTCGCTTCAAACGATTTTAAGATCCGCCATAACCGGAGAATGAAATGGTGAGATCGCATTTCTCCTGTGGGCATAGGTGGGGGGGCAAGGGTAGCGCATCGCTCCCCAAGCCATATACACTGCACATACCATCCGCCCTTCATGGTCATCGTAGGCATAATGGAAGATCCATCGGAGCTTCTGATACATACCCGAAAACCCAATCTCCGATGGCTGGTGGGCCGAGCTTGCACCAGATGTCATCCAATGTCCTCGAAACCCATTGAGGGAAGTCATGTAAACGGGGGCCTTGAAAAAGCAAACGACAGACGCATCAACGTCCACGAATAGACCCCCGTTCCTCCTGGGTTTGAACTGACGCCACTGGCGCGGCTGGGTCCTTCCACAGACGATCTTTGTCACCGGCTCTCACCTTCAGCAGTCCATGACGTTCCTTGACGATGTAAGAGTCTCCTAAGTCGCGGAGAAGTGGAGAGGATGAAGGTCCTCGGAAAATCGAATGCCCTTTCAGTCGACGCCCAAAAGGATCGACCTTGCGATCAGCCTTGCCACCCGAAGGGGCTCGGGGACCCGTCCATCGAGAGTGAACCGGTTTAAGAGGGCTCTTGCCTCATCGGCCGAGGCTCCGATAGTGCGAAGATAGACCTCGTAACCTGTACGAAGGCGCACGATCTCTCGCGGGCCAAGCCGCCTGTAGCGCATGAGCTTCTCATCCGGATCGGGGAAGTACTCCCGAATATAGCCCTCGAGACCTGTCGGGGATTCCTCATAGCTCAGGCTGATCACAGGCAAGCCCAGCTCCTCCCAGAGGAGTTGGGGATCTACTATATTGAACCAGCTGATGACGTCGCCGTTGAGAAGAAGGGCGTTTATATCCAGGCGATCCAGTCGTCGAAATAATCGCAATATACCGTCGGTGGCATCGTCCCCTCCAACCGTTATGCTGGTTGTTGCGACGCCGTCGATGCGCAGATCGCCCCGCATGACGACGCCCGATAGCCTCGATCTGGGGAGGTTCCTTCGAAAGCTTTCAGCTATTCCTAGAACCCTCAGGCCGACCTTGTTGACATGCAACGTCATCTTGGAGCCAACTCTCTCCCCACACCATATATATGGATGAGGGGGAAAGGGGGACCCCCTCATGACAGAGTTCGAAAGCCGGAGACGACCGCTTTGAACGATTAGAGCCGTCTCAGTGGCTGATCAATCCCTCCCCGGTGGCGTATTCCCCAAGAAAGTCGAATCCAGAGCTGAGGCGGTCTGCTTCAGCCATTAGATGTGTGTTTCCACCAGCGTATGCTATCGCTCCCATTGCTTGGAATATGCCATCATCGAAGTCTATGAAGACTCTATTCACTCCGGCTACAACTCCAACACCGTTGTTGGCGCTGCTCTTGAGGCCGCTTCCCCGAGCATAGATGCCAAGGAAATCCTTCCCCGAGGACATGTCCGTTGCAACGACCTGGCTGTTGACGCTTCCGCCTGCTGCGTTGAGGGCACCTTCGGCGCTGACGCTGCGTTCCACAAGATCTATCTGTGAATTTCCGTAACCCGCAACGGCAACAGCTCCC
>JAFGMR010000047.1 GCA_016927425.1 Methanotrichaceae archaeon
ATCTCGGTATCAGCCGGAGTGATATCGCCTAGAACGTTATCGATTACACTGATTCCGCTAATCGTTGTATCGCCCGTGTTCGTTATCTTGTACGTGTAGGTAACCGTGTCGCCGATATTAGCGCTTGCAACGTCGGCAACCTTTGTAACGCTGTATGATGATGAATAGGTCAGATCGACCGATGCATCGTCCACTCTGGTGTATGTCTCCCCTTGGGCATCCTCGGCCACAACGGTCACTGTATTGACCAAAGGTCCTGGCAGATCGTCCTCGGCTACCGTGTATGACTTGCTGAAGATGGTGCTCTCGCCTGCGGGAATTACGGTTGGACCTATCTCCAGCGTCCCTGCGACATCATCCTCTATGCTGGTTATTGTGAGAGGAACATTTCCAATATTCTCCACGATATACGTATAGGTGAGAATATCCCCCGGCCTCGCAGGCCCAGCAGGCGCCTCCTTGGTCACCGTGAAGTCGCCGGTGTATGTGAGGGTCACCTCGACTGTGTCAGTGGCAGGTCCCACTGCATTGCCGGTCCGGGCCTCCTTTGCGGTCACTGTGACGATATTCACCAAGGGGCCTGGAAGATCAGTCTCTAGAACCCTGTAGCTGCCTGTCGCGGTTATGCTCTCCCCAGGGGCAATGCTCGTCGCCGTAAGGACGATGTTTGGCACCTTATCATCATCGATTGCCACATCCACCAGGGTTATGGTCCCTGTATTCCTGATCTCATAGGTGTAAGTGACAAGCTCCCCGACGCTTGCCTCCTCAACAGAGGGGGTCTTGACGACCTCGATCCCTGATGTGTAGGTGACGTCCACAGCAAGCTGACAGGTTATCGTGCGGAAGGGATTCTCCGCCTCGGGGGCAACATCCCTGTAATCCTTGGTCAACTTGAGGCCTACTGTGTGACTTACCGGCATATAGTCGGACCAGTCAATGATTACTTCCGGACCGCTCGCGCCGGATATTGGCACGCCATCGACACTCCACTCATAGATTAGCGTTCCAGTGGTGCCACCGTTATAGCTGTAGGTGACAACCTCCTCCGCTTGTGCGCTTATCGGCCCCTCTATGCCGCATACTGGAAGCGGATATACCATGAGGGTAGCCGTCGTCTCGGCCACGCATCCTCCTTCCACAGTCCTGAGCAGCTGAGAGATCACAACGCTCTTCGACCCTTCCTCCTGGGTGACTGATGGCGCGGTGAATGTGAAGATCCGGGCGGATCCGGATGCAATGACCGCCCCATCCACCTCCGCCGTCCATTCATATAGGTAATTACCTACAGGAGCCTGAAGGGTAACCTTATCCCCCGATGTTACCAGCCCGGTTAAACTCGACACGGGTACGGCCTGTGCAGAGCTCAAGCAAGCCAGCGCAAAGAGGGTAATCAATACTAGGGATTTCAAGGTACTTGACACGGCTTCTCACCTCATGGGGGAGATATCTGCCATTCTCGATGATCAGGAACTCCTCGGCGGGAAAGAGGAGTTCCTGGCACAAACCCCGCCCCCGCCAAGCAACCTTTGGCCCCTTCCATCGCCGAGGCCTTAGGTCATCATCATCGTGGATTCCATACATCTTTTGATACTTTTTGGCTTGATAACTATTTAACCTTTTGCGTATATCGACATGCAGTAAGTAAGATGATAAAATATCAACCACATTATATGTAGAATGATCTTGAAGGCTATTAGCGATACATACAAGAATATATTATATGGATATTAGTCTTCCCAAGTCCAAAACCCGTTCGGCCGCTTTGAATGAAGGTAGGCACATCTGGCATAACTATATCTATTATTAACGTCTATGAGACTCAATAATGAGAAAGGGATACCGCTTGGGTATCCCGCAACTATTAAAAAAATTACTAGGTGATGTTGATTATGAGAAAGAGGATACTCCTTCTTCTCGCAGGCATCTCCCTCTTCGTCTTCGGGGGATTCCTGGCCGCTGGGGAGAATGTCGTGCTAAATGTGATCATCGATATTGGCCTTGATCAATCCGCAGAGGGATTGAGCGCTCCGGAGAGAGAGGCCCTGGAGAAGAATACCACAATCGATCTTCTTAACGCTTTGGACCCACAAGACCTCAACGTCACCGTCTTCGCCACTGGCGAGGCCTCCCAGGCGTATCCCCTCTACTTGACGAAAGTAGGATCACGCGCCAATCACGAGATGGGCGTAGCCGGGATGAGCACCGATGAGCCATGGGTATCGCCGGGGGAGCTAGAGTCCCGGCTCTACAAGGCCAAGAGGGATGTGGAGTCGAACTACATCTGCGGAGGCAAGCAGATCAAGGTCGAGGGATACAAGCCGCAAAGGGACTCCTTGAACCAGACGGTGTACGGCGTTGTGATGGGGCTTGGGATCGGCTACCTGGTCGACGACTCGGGCAACCAGACCGGATGGGCCACACCCGTTGGAGAAGGCCTGTACTCGCTTCCGGTAAGCTCAGTTGATCGGGAGGGAACCAGACTCGTGCTCTCTGACCGCTATGCGACAGAGGCTGGCCTCGAAGGCTCCGAGTGGGGCGATCTCCTGGCTGAGAGCCTCAACGACTCCATGGAATCGGGAATCCCGATGGTTGCAGTCTTCACCAACTACGTCTCCGGATCCGGAGAGTACCTGGACGCCTACAGAGGATTCGTCGACTACGCCGCCGGCCAGAACGCGAGCTTCGTGACCTGCAAGCAGCTGGTGGCGATGTCTATTGAAGCATCAGCTGCCACAGAAGAGCCTGCAGCTATCGAGACCCCTGCCGAAGAGATCCCAGCCGAAGATACACCAGCTGCCGAGCCCCCGGCCTGAGGGGCTCTCTCGCCACTTTTTAGATCTAGGAAAAGGCATGCAACGGTGCCGTTGGCGAAGGCAGAATAAAGCTATCGATTTCATCGCACTCAAGAGGAGGAAGGTGTGAGCCCTTCGCCAACCGGTCTGGTCAGATAGATAATGAGGGTGGCAAGGAAGCGTTCGTCGTGCTCTGTAGCCCCCCTTTTTATGCACATAAGAGTTGCACAGTTGGCGGGCAGTCTAGGAGGCAAATGCATAATAATTATCACTAAGTGGAGTGAATCAATTTTTTGACAGTATCATGAAATATTTGCCCAAGATCATCCACATTAGGCAATCCAACTGCGTAAATACTAACATTATAGCTGAATCCGGACCCCGAAGAGGCTCTCGAACCTATCGTACTTGGACCTTGCGCGATAGAGGTTCTGCCGGGTGAAGGGCCTATTCTCCTCGCAGGCGATCATATCCCTAATCTCCGCCGAGGTAAAGACCGCGTCGAGCTGTTCGCGAGGGATGGTGGAGACCAGGACCGGCCCCGCCTCCACGACCTCCAACTCCTCGTCATCGAGCCAGTTCCAAGATCGATCGTAACGGAGGAGAAGGTAGATCCCGCACTCCTTGCAGCGCGCGGCAACCTGCCAGCCATCCCCTTCGCGATAGAATGCAAGGCTATGTAGCTCCCCTTCGCCGCAGCCGTAGCAGAAGCCGGCGAACACCTCCTCTACATTCAGCGGATCTTGCCTTCCCGCCTCCGAGATCAAGGCGAGGCCTTCGAGGATGAGCCTGTGCTTTCCCGCCGTCCGCCCCTCATGAAAGGACATCGTCCATAGTATAGATGCCTGGGCTCGCCCCTGCAACCCAGATCGCAGCCCTGATTGCGCCGCTCGCAAAGGCGGTCCGGCTGTGGGCTTGATGCTTGATCTCCAGGCGCTCTCCGGCCCCCGCGAAGAGGACGATGTGATCTCCCACTATATCCCCGGCTCTAACGGCATGGACGCCGATCTCCCTCCCGCGTGGGCCTGAGTTCGGGCCCTCTCGGCCGTAGACGACCTCGTCGATCCCCATCGCCTTCTGGAGTACCTTCACAGCCTTGTCAGCGGTGCCGCTTGGAGCATCCTTCTTCTGGTTGTGATGAAACTCGATCAACTCCACATCGTAGTCCCGCAGAGCAATGGCAGCGGATTCGATCAGCCGCCAGAATAGGTTGACCCCGATGCTGAAGTTGGGCGAAATAACTGCGGCAACCCGCCCCGAGATGGCCTCGATCATGCTCTCCCGTTCATCGGGGCCAAGCCCCGTCGTCCCAATGACGAGATCGACTCCTAGCTCTGCTGCCGTTTTTGCTGTCTTCAGGGTAGCGGCGGGGGTCGTGAAGTCTATCAAGACGTCCGGCCTTTTTGCATCGAGGACGTCCCTCATATCGGATGCAGGTGAGACGACCACGCCATCGAAGAGCAGCTCGCCGATGTCCACCAGGTCGAAGGCCGAGTTCAGCTCCAGAAGCGGGGAACTCCTCACCTCTTCGAGTATCAGCCGACCCATCCGGCCTCGGCACCCAACGACTGCCACCCTCACCGTCATGTGAACTCGCCCAGCCGATCGAGCATCTCCGCAAGAGTCCTCTCCTTATCCCTGGACATGTCGGCCAACGGCAGCCTCAGAGGGCCTGCGGCAAGCCCCATCAGCCGATATGCGGTCTTGACCGGTATGGGATTGGTATCCAAGAACATGGTCCTCACAAGGGGAGAGAGCTCGTAGTGGAGGCTTCTTGCCTTCTCCAGGTCTCCCCGAAGGGCCGCGTCGACCATCTCCACGGTCTTTCTGGGGGCCACATTGGCCACGACCGAGATGACGCCCATTGCGCCAAGGGAGATCGCAGGAAGCGTGATGTCATCGTCACCGGATAGAAGAACGAAATCCATTTCCGCCGTCATCTCCAGTATCCTTGAGATCTGCGGGAGGCTTCCGCTCGCCTCCTTTATGGCCGCGATGTTATCGAGCGCTGCAAGCTCTGCCACAACCTCCGGCTTCATATCGACCCCTGTGCGCTTGGGCACGTTGTAGAGGATCACGGGGATATCGCAGCTCTGGGCCACCTTGGTGAAATGCCGAATCAATCCCCGGTCATTGGGCTTGTTGTAGTAAGGAGTTATTAGAAGAGCTGCGTCGGCGCCTGCGTCTGCCGCGTTTTTGGTAAGCTCTACCGCCTCAGCCGTGCTGTTGGAGCCGGTGCCGGCGATCACAGGCACCTTGGAGCAGTCAACTGCAATCTCGACGACTCGATTGTGCTCTTTGAACGTCAGCGTGGCCGACTCCCCCGTGGTTCCACAGGGGACTATGCCCGATATCCCCGTCTCCCCTAGAAGCTCGATATTCGCGCGCAGGCCTTCCTCGTCTAGCTCGTGGTTATCCTTGAAGGGAGTTATTATGGCGGGCAGCACGCCTCTAAACATCCCTCTCAACCTCTCTTCTTCGAGATACCTTCTGCTCGAGCACCCTTGTCACGTATCCTGCGACGCGATTTCTTATGGTCTTGTTCTTTATATTGGTGAACTCGCTAACTCTGGCCTTGTTCTCGTCAAAATCAGTGCTAAATGCACCATCATGCGTTCTCATCAGCTCAAGAGCGAAATTCTTTATATAACTCGGCTTAACACATCCCATGACAGACACCCCATACGGACCAGCAGAGCTACTATTAACCAACGGATTTATATCTTCCTATCATCCGGCCAGCCGGGCTATATCTATCGCCATCGATGCTACAACGGATGCGCTCTCTCCAAGCAGCCTCACCATAGGCTCTTTCCCATAGCCTCCGGGATCCCAGACCACCTGGGGCACACGGCCGGAAGCCTCGATCGCCTTTGCCGTTCCCCAGCTCATAGTCCTCGTGCCCGTTGGCTCCTCGCTCCGATCGAAGGAGGATATGCATAGCTCGAGGTCGGTGCAGGCACGAAGGACTGCCTTGCTCAACCTGATGTTCATCGCCGATCTGATCCTGGAATCGAACCCAATCGCCGCCAGTATCACCCGCGCTATGTGGCTGCTCGCGCCGAACCTTATTGGCCCTGTCTGCTTGACCTGCCGATTTGATCGAACAAGCCTCCCAGAAACTGCTGCCACATCCAAGGCCGAGACAGCCGTGGATGTTCCCATGCCGATGTTGCTTCCAACCTCCGGGATGAGATTATGAAGCGCAGGCTCTCCCAAGAGCAATTCTAACGCCTGGTCCATCTCGCAAAGGATCCGAAACCGCTGTGCCTCATCCCTGAGAACTCCCAATTGATCGACAGGCGAGGCTCCCTCGCCCAAGGGGCGACTATGGCCGATCGCCTCCACAGCGAATGACTTGGCAGCGGAAACTGCATGGAGAAGGGGATAGCCCTTTGCGAGAAGGGCGAGAAGGGCTGAAGAGAAGGTACAACCCACGCCGTGATCGCCGCCTTCCACCCTCTTCCCCTCCAATATATGGACATCCTCGCCATGCAATAGAAGATCCTGGCATTGGAGATGGCCCCCAGTTACGACGACGTTGCTTGCTCCAAGCTCAAGTATCGCTCTTCCTGCGGCAAGCGCGCCCTCGGTATCCAAGATATCGATACCGCTCAAGGCCTGGGCCTCGAATATGTTCGGGGTGACCACGTAAGCGAGGGGAAGAAGCTCCTCCACAAGGGCTTTCTCCGCCTCCCGATCCAGCAGGCGGCCTCCAGCCTGCGCCTCGATCACAGGATCGAGCACCAGGGACAGATCGTGCCCCTTCACTGCCTCAGCCACGATGGAGACGACCTCTGCCGAGTGCAACATGCCTGTTTTTGCCCAGGATATTGGAAGATCCTCGAGCACTGCCTCAATCTGGGCCGATATCGCCTCAGGAGTCACGGGAAAGACATGCTTTACGCCGGTCGTGTTCTGGGCGGTGATCGCAGTTATGACCGAGGCCCCGTGGACCCCCAACGCGGAAAACGTCTTGATATCCGCCTGAATCCCGGCCCCGCCCCCGGAGTCGGATCCCCCAATCGTTAATACTGCCCGATGCATTCGCCGATCATCTCTAGCGCCATTCATCGACCCTCTTTTGCCCGAAGCTTCGCTTCGATGATCAGATCGGGGGAGAGGTTGTACTTCGTCGCGTGCTTGATGGCCTTCCTATAGAGCCCGGCCTCCATGAATGCCTGGAAGGCCGCAAGAGCAGCCTCTTCCTTGAGATCGTCCGGAAGATCGAAGTCCTCGGCAATCCTCGCCGCGTTCTTTATGAGGCCGAAGTCCATGCTCTTGTGGAAGGCCTTCATAGCGGCCCCCCTGACCATCTCCTGCGGCAGGTTGTACTCCGTGGCATACTTGGCAGCGGCGCTGTACTGCTCGCTCTCCAGCTTCCTCTGGAAGGACCTGGAGGCCGCCTCCCTCACCCTCTCCTCGGGTAGATGATACGACTTGCCAAGCTCTGCAGCAATCGAGAACTGGCCCAGCTTGATACACTCAGCGAAGGCAGCCTCTACGTATTTGCCAATCATCTCATGGGGCAAGGAATGATCCTCTCGGATCTTGAAAGCCTCCTTGTAGCGCCCCTCGACCATCTTCTCGCCGAATCGCTTGATAGCGTCGGAAAATGCCTCCTCAACCATAGAACCTCATCTCCAAGGGTTGGGCTCGATCTAGTAAGTTCCCTCTACGCTCCTCAGATTGGCCACGAAGGCATACTGAGTTGTGGTTGGAAGGATCCTCCTTAGAGCCCTTACATCTGGCATGTAGATGATCATGAAATCCCTCTTTGGCCTCTTTTGATTCAGCAGATTGCTGATGGCGATACATTCCACCTCCCCCTGTATCCTGCAGGCTCCGCTGCCGAAGTCGGGGGACATCTCTATCAAGATGGGGAGCTTGAGACGGGGCCACATGAATCGCGGAAGGGCCTGAGATATCGTCTCCAGCTCGGCCTTGTCCATGACGTAGAAGGCGTTGTCCTTTCCCCTCACGCCTGGCTTCTCTTCCGCCATAAGCTCGCCTAGCGAACGGCGCCTGCTCGGAAGATGTTGATTGAGGGTTTGAATCGTCTTAACCAATATCTTCGTATCCGCTGGTGCAACCATCACATGACGTTAGGCCGCAAGAGAACTTAAAGCTAACCGTTTTCCGCACCAACGAGGGTGTGCTGGATGGCGTTCCTCCTCAGGTTGAGGCAGCTCCTGGCAGCCTTCGCCACAACCGCCCGATCCTCGCTCCGGCAGTAGACGCCTAGCCTCCAGTTGGCACGATGAGCCCTCTCGAGGATGTTTACGAGCGGTGAGACCTCGCGCAATGGCACCATCCGGCCATCGATCAAGGTTGGAAAGCCACCCTCAGGAACATCCGGCATGGGTGGATTGTCGACGAGGACATACCGGGGATCGATACCAGCCTCATCGGCGATCTCTCGGGCGATCCATTGCTCGCCCCATCCGACCGTTGGGTGATCCAATGACTCTCGACCCACGTAGATCGCTCGCTTGAAGAGATGGCGGCTCTTTATCCTGATCGCCATCTCCCGGGAAAAGCCGCCTGCTTGGAACAACGCTGTGAAGAGCCCATCGTCGTCCATCCCCTTTATGGCTGCAGCCGGGATCCCTCCTTCATCGATCATCTGCCTAATGCCCTCTCTTATCATCGCCTCAGAGATCCTGCAGACATGATGGAAGTAAACCGTTGGGTACATGAGAAGTCGCGAAACCAGGAGCGATTCGGCTGCCTTCAATCCCCCTTCCTCGACCACCATCCTTCCCCTGTGCATCTTCATCTTGGTGAGGAGCCTCAAGTGGTCGAAGACGCCGTAGGCAACGCCGGTGTAATGGGCGTCCCGAATCAAGTAATCCATGCGGTCGACGTCTATCTCGCCGTTCACCACCCGCCCTAGCTCGGCCTCGCCCCGAATCAATGCCTGCAGCTCCTGTGGCCCAATATCCGATCCCTCCAAGACCGATCGAATCTCCTCCCCCTTTAGGAGATCGATGATCGATTCGTGTCCTTGCCGGAGATACGCCGATAGGACTGCCTCGGTGGCATGGGAGAAGGGACCGTGCCCAATATCGTGCAGGAGGGCTGCTGCGCAGATCCTCTGTTTATCGCCTCCATCGAGCCCCAGGTGGCCTGCCATGATGGAAGCCAGATGATATGTTCCCAGGCTGTGCTCGAACCGACTGTGACTGGCTCCTGGATAGACGAGGTTTGCGAGACCAAGCTGTCTGATCCAGCGCAGCCTTTGCACCTGTGGGGTGGATAGAAGATCGAGGGCGAGTGAATCAAGCCTGACGTATCCGTGAATGGGATCTCGAATCTCCTTATCCGTCGACACCTCAGCGCGCATATCCGCCTGCAGTTAAGCTCCTGCCTAATAGATCCATCCCTTGGTGAAGTTCATATAAATGATGTATCATAATGCCTATGATGCATCGAATCCTTGCCGTCCTCTCCCTTGCGCTCCTATTGAGCGTGCAGGGAGAAGGCACCATCACCGGGGCCTGGGATATCCGCCTCGATATCCAGGGGGGAGAAGGCCCATTCTCCCAGGGCTTCAAGCTGGCGCTTGACGAGAGAGAGGACGCGATATCCGGCACATGCCAGGTGGAGGTCCCAGAGCAATGGACCGGCCCGGTGACTGGAGAGGCCCAGGGCGCCACCGTAGATCTCATGGCCGTTGCCTATCGCACTCCCGCAATCATGATCAGGCTCTACGGTCAGGCGGACGACGACCTCATGGAGGGAATGTTCGTTGCCGCCGACTTGCTCGGCGGGTCCTGGTATGGGAGCTTCATCGGAAGGATGCTGAGCGATGATCCCGCTTTCCTTTTCCAAGGAGGAGCCGATGATGAGGGAGGCAGCGATGTGGTAACGTCCGGGACGAGCGAGGTCCGGACGGTTCCGGCCGTTCAAGGCGGCCAAGAGGCTTCAAAGAGCAGGTTCTACCCAATCCACTACACCAGGGATACCGTATACCCCCGGCCGGTCTTATGATCGGAACAAAAAAAGAGATGCCGAAACCCGATTAGGTCCCGGCCTTAATGGATCTCGCGAACGATTTTAATGGGCCTCGCCCACTATATCCTCGCCCGGTGCCTTCCTAGTCACCGTCTCAAGCTTGCAGACGTCCTCGCAGACGATGGTGTCCTGCTCCTGATACTTGGTGTAGGGGTTCTCGGGAATCGTCACATCCAAGCCCATGGCCTGAGCCATTATCTCCACCTCATCGAGCATCTTGAGGGGGGACCCAATGGCGTTTCTGCCGTCCATTATGTTTCGCCGGCAGAAGGGACATGTGCTGGCGATGATATCCGAGCCGGTCTCTTCTGCATCTCTGACCCTCTTGGCTCCCATGTCGAGGGCGAGGTCAGGGATTCCCGCCTTGACGCCGCCCCCTGCGCCGCAGCATCTCTGAAACTCGCGGCTTCTGACCATATCCTGGAACTGGAGCCCTGGAACGGACTTGAGCACATCCCTTGGCGCTTCGAAGGCCCAGTCTCTGCCGACCTCGTGCATTATATGGCGCCCGCTGTGACAGGGATCGTGAAATGTGACCTTGTAGTTGATGGGGCGCTTGTACTCGACCTCGCCATTCCTGATCTTCTCTCTAAGGTAGACCGAAAGCGGCACGTTCTTGTAGGGTATGTAGCCCTCGTACCAGCGGGGCCAGTCGATTGAAGCGGTCCTCAGACATCCGGCACAGGCATAGAGCACCGTCTCAACGCCGCGGTCCTTGAGGGCATCGACGTTGTGAACTGCGTTCTCCTTCATCACAGGCCTCTGGCCTGTCCTAACCATGGCAGAAGCGCAGCACCACTCGTCCTTGCCGAGCATGCAGAAGTCGATGTTAAGGGCATTTAGTATCCTCACCGTAGCGACGCCCAGAGCCTGCTGCCTGTAGGCTGCAGTACATCCTGCGAAGTAGGAGATCTTTCCGGATTCTTCCACCTTTGCGTCCTTTGGCACCCAGCAGAGCCTGTCCTCTTGCTTGGCCTGGTAGGGATTTCGATCAGCCCTGACGAGCTTTGGGAAGAACGATTGCTTGCCGTAGGGGCCGTTTCCCCTGGCAACAAGGTTCGGCCTTATTGCCTCCCATAGCTCCACCGTCTTAATTGCCGCCTCGCATACGTTCCCACAGACGCCGCACGTGCTGCAATAGTAGCTGTCCTCGGTGTACTTGGTCATCTCCCCCTCGTTGAGGGGCTTTGGGCCGAAGAGCTTGGCCTTGAGGCCGTACTGGCTGTCGAGAAGCTCCCTAAGCTTGGCGATCTTGTACATAGGAGTGATCTCGGGCCGATCAGGCCGTACAGCATAGGTGGGGCACCAGTTCATACACTCCTTGCAGCGAACGCAACCGTTCAGCTCCAGGAGCTGCGTGGACATGAGATACCCTGAGATGAGCGGCTTTTCATTATTGTCTGCCAATTTATTCGCCCCCTCTGTTTGCTAGAATCGTCAACGGTGCGGCAATCACGTGGATATACCTGCTCCAGGGAAGGATGAATGCGAAGAGGGCAAGGGCAAGCACCGTGTGAATCAATGCGAAGTGGGGCGCATATATGGGATTCGCGAAGACATCACCCACCAGGAATGCATTTCCTCGTATCCACTCGGCATAGAAACCGGTGATGGTTATGAGGAATACGCCGCCGATAAGGATCACATCATAGCTCGTTGTATTGTCCCTGACATCCTTCAAGAGAAGCCTTCTTGCAACGGAGATGGTGCTCCCGAAGAGCAGTATGTAGCCGAAGATATCGAAGGGCAGCTGCATTGCATCCTTCACCATCTCTGCCTGAGGAGTAAGCCCTAATAGGTCATAGTGCTCGATTATATCCATGAAGAGACCCAGGCCGGATAGCGCAGCCAGGGACAGGAACCCATAGAAGATGGTCATGTGCATGATCCACCTTGTGGGGCTTCTGCGCAGAGTCCTCCTGAGGAGGAATACATCCAATATAAGTGTTCTTATAAATACCCATATGCCGTCCTTGAACGCCTCGTGAATCCATGTGGCAACGAAGAGCCAGAAGCTATGCCTCAGCTCGTCCTGATAGCCAGTGGACCCGATGCCCCACTTCTTGAAGTTGAAGTAGAGGCCGCAGATCCAGATCGCCAAGACGACAACCGTCAGGGCAATCACGATCAAGAAAGTTAGGCCCAATGTGTAAAACGCCATCTCATTTCCTCCTACGCCGAATCAGTGCCGATGTATCGACCTGCCGTTACCGTCATCTGGGAACAAGTTACAAGCGAACTAATACTTAAACATTGCCACCTCTGGATAAAAACAATACGTTTAAAAAATAAAAGTATGACGAGGCTAGGAAGATGCAGCCTCGTTGCAGCCTCGATCCATCCAGGAAGAACGTTCGGCCTTTCGAGAGATTCTCAATTCAAGGCGGCCGTAGCCTTGCCAAGCCTCAACCAGAGGCCAGGCCTCCTCCTCCCGGGCATGCGAGGCTCGGGATGAGGGCCCTTGGGCAGGCTCCAGTCATCGCCAAATCCAATCAGGGGAGAGTCGATATTATAAGGCATTGCTATTTCGAACATGCTATCAGCCTCCATTATGAGAGATTCCATTCACTCGTTTCGAGATCTTCACCGATCATCAACGTACTGCCAGCAGTCTTTCGGCATTTGACGAATATAAGCCTTGCGGTCGATCACCGGATATCAGCTCCTAAGATCCAGCATATCGAAGGCCTCTCTGAGCTCTTTTACGCTCATCTGGGATGGCGCAGTCGGCATGGAGATGTAGCCGTAGGTGAGGATGGAGCCGTATACCGGCGCCATGATTCGTAGATGCCGCCCAACCCCCCCCATCCCCAGGACCGAGAGTGGTATTTTGCTCTTTAGAAGGATGCGAAGCAGCATCAGAGACTCCTCCAGCGTCGATGGCGTGACCGCGAGCTTTCCAGCTGCTGCGCCTGATCGGATCATCTCATCGACTATGGAGAGAAGCTCGGCCTCCCCCGGCATCCCATCGAAGTTGTGATAGGAGGCGAGGACGGGCGTCGAGATGGAGGAGACCAGCTTTCCTATACCGGCCCCCACCTCGAAATCTATAAGATCGGCGAATGCCGAAGACCTTCGAAGAACCTCGATCCTGTCCTTCTCCGCCCCCCGAAAGGCGCCCCCCTCCGAGGAGATCCTGCAGGTGGCGATTATGGGAAGCGCCGTCGCCCCCCTGAGCATCCTGAGCGACTCCAATGGATCGCCTGGCAAGAGGTCGAGCCTTGCCTCCAGCATATCGGCCCCCATGCCCTCCGCCATGGTCGCCTCGGCTACAAGACCCCCCTGCAAGACCGCAACAATTGCAGGCGTTGGGAGGTTGAGATCCCCAAGCCACGATCCTTTCGTCACCGACCTCATCTCTCTATGATGCTCTCGTCGATGCTCATCCCGAAATGGCGCCCTCCGCCCTCCAGGTAGAGCTTCACCCGATCGCCTGGCTTGAGGTCGGTTATGGATATGGATCCGTCCTCTCCAACTAACTTGATCGTCTCAGCATTCTGAAGGAGCGTGCTCACATTCTGGCCTTCCACCTCGGCCGTGACAAGCATCATGGGACGCTTCTCGATCTTGACCCTGCCGACTATCGCCGTCCTGGACTCCCCACCTCCATTGACAAGCGTCACCTCATCCCCACCCTTAAGCTCCGAAAGGTATCTGGTCTTCTTGCCTACGCGGACGTAGGCATGGACAGCGCCTGCGTTCACCCGAAAGGGCCTTGCGGCAACGTAGGGGCTCTCCTCGGACTCGCTTTGAATCAGGAAGAAGGCCCGAGACTGGGATCCGACGAGCATCCCCTCGCCGGTTGTCATGAGGCTGCAGGTATCTACGCATACCCTGTCGCCCATGCCGACAGGTTTCACCTCTAGAATGCTACCTGTCGAGAGCTTCAATCGGTCCATCTCGGAGCGCTCCACAATGCCCTGGACCTTCTTGATCTCGCTTGGATCGACCGTCTCCAGGAGCACCCCGTCCGCCCCCTTCTCGAGCGTGGTCAAGGCCACCTCCACCTCATCCATCGATCCAACGCAGCTGATGATCTTGACATTGCTCCCCTGGAGGCCCGCGATCATATTCTCAAGGGGGATTATCTTCCAATCCGCGGCCGAGACGAGGAGGTAGTCGAGGTGCCTCCCAAGCTCCACCGCAAGCATCTCATCGCTCTTTGACCTGATCTCCAAGAAGCCTGCAACCGGCCCATCGATCGTCTTCGCAAGGCCGATCTCGGCCGACGTGTTGAGATCCGCCGGAAGGGAGGAGGCAGCCCTCGCCTTCTGGCCGATGATGAGAATATCCTCCGATCCCCGGGATGACCCGAAGCAGGCCACGCGAATCTCTCCAAGCTCCCTTACGAGGTCCACATGAGAGCGGTCGACCACGACGCAGTCGAAGCCCGACTCGAGCGCTGTCGTTATCAGGGGTTTGATCTCCTCCCATGAGCCATCGCAGGCCATGAGCCACTTCTCCTTCATGGACGCCAATCTAATCGCTATGATTACAAATCCCTTTTGGAGGGATGCGCAAGATCGATCACCTGGCCGAATCTGCGCAACCTCGGATCGGTGGAGGAATCACCAAGGGCAGCAAGCCCCGACAATTCGAGCCTAGGCGTCCTCCAGCCGAAAGCTTCTCACAAACCCGAGATCCTCATCTAGCTCGATTACTATGGGGATTCCCGTTGGAATTTCCATGCGAACGATATCGGCGTCGGTTATGCCCCCCAGGTGCTTGACAAGAGCCCTCAAGCTGTTACCATGGGCGACAATCAGCACTCTTTTGCCCGACCTCACCACAGGAGCGATATTCCCCTCCCAGTAGGGAATCACTCGCGCGAGGGCATCCTTGAGCGACTCCCCACGTGGAAGGAATAGCAAGTCCTTGTAGCGGCCAGATGGGAGAAGCGCGGGATCGTCCGTTGAGAGGAGGGGAGGGCGTTCATTGAAGCCCCGGCGCCAACGCGCCACCTGATCCTCGCTAAAACGGCGTGCAACGTCGTCCCTGCTCTTCCCCTGGAGCGCGCCGTAATGGCGCTCGTTGAGCTGCCATGCCTTCTCGACGGGGATCCACATGAGGTCCATCTCCTCGAGCACGAGCCAGAGCGTCGCAATAGCCCTCTTCAGAAAGGAGGTGAAGGCGATATCGAAGGAAAAGCCTTCCCTCGCGAGGATCCTCCCTGCCCGGCGGGCCTCCTCCTCGCCCTCGGCCGTTAGCTCGATGTCGATCCATCCTGTAAAGCGCCTCTCCAGGTTGTAGAGGCTCTGGCCGTGTCGCAAGATAACCAGCTGAAAGGGGGGCATGCAGAGGATGTGATGGATCTTGAGGAATATAATACCGACCCAAATGGATCGAAGGACGATGGCATCGAGGGACGTATCTAAGATAGATCGATCCCGCATTTCGCTAGGTGTAGGGATAGCACTAAGTACAGGGTTCGAACCCCAAAATATTTATATAATCTTTGATTATTAATCTCAACATGGTCAATCTCATTAGAGGACTGTACTCCGCCGTACGAGAGGGATTATACCAGGATATAGCCTTGGCCATCCCTGCGGTTTTGAAGGAAGGAAGGGTGCTCGATATAGGCGCTGGAAAGGGCCGGCTTCCAATAAGGATCGCCCAAGAGAATCCCAACCTCGATGTATACGGCGTCGATATCTCCAGCAAGTCCATCGAGGAAGCGGAGATCTCCTCTCGCCAGGCTAGGTTTCCGGGGAAGAGACCCCGCTTTTCTGTCGGCGATGTATCTTCCCTTGCGTTTGAGGACGGCTACTTCGATCTGGTCGTGAGCACCTACAGCCTTCATCACTGGCCTGATGGGGTTACAGGGCTAAACGAGGTATATCGCGTGCTAAAGCCTGGAGGCGAGGCCTGGATCTACGACCACTGGGCAGATCCAACGCCCAAGGCCGTATCAGGCATAAGGAGGAGGTACGGCAATCTGAACTACATCTTTGCAAGGTTACATATGCACTTCATACGCCACGGCATAACATCCAAGCAGGCATCGGATATCCTGAACGATCCGGCATTGCTGTTTAAAGGAGGAACGGCAAAGGAGAATGGCCTGGCCTTGCTTCTCAGATTGAAGAAGGGATCTCTCAACCGGCGCTGAAGGGATCGCGTGGCTGCCTATGTTCCAGGCCTTAGGCCAAGCTCTTAAATCAAATCCAACTCATTCGTGCCCGGCCGCTTCCTCCCGGCGCAGCATGAGGTAGTTTCGCAACTCATCAGGCCGAGAGAGAAGCGAAACAGCCTGAAAGCCGCGCTGGTTTATGGCCTTGACCAAGGCCGGCATCGTCCTCTCCTGCCAGAGAGCCGCCTCCTTTCCGCCGAGACTTCCTATCTGCCACGGTATCTCAAGGGCGAGGATATCCCTGTCCCAAGAGTTGGGTAGGCTTTCTGATAGGGGGATCTTCTCAGCGGACCAGTTCTCCCTCTCGCCCAAAAGATCCCATCTCATAAGCAGCCGGTGAGACTTCCTGTTACCATGAGCCGCAGATCCCATGGGGCCGTAGAAGTCCTCGAGAACGCGAACTCCTTTTGCACCGCACTTCCGCAGATAGAGGCTTCCGTTCCTGCCCTCGAATGGATCGTAGGTAAAGCAGAGCACCTCTGCCCCCATCTCCAGGCTCTTCGCCTTAACAGCCTTCATCAGCTCAAAGCCCAGGCCCTGGGATTGCAGGGCAGGTGAGACCACGATCTGGTGCAGCCAGTGAATCTCGCGGTCCCTCGTATAGACCACGCGGGCGTATCCTACAACCTTGGGCCCTTCCAGTGCCAGGAGGATATATCCAAGATCGATTGAAGGCTCGATAAGCCCGATCGACTCGGCCCTGAAGAGATGGCTTGGAACGATCTGGCCCTCGTAGCCCACCTCCTCCTGAATCCTTACGCACTGACCAATCTCCTCGATAGCGTCCTCTGGCTTAGAGGAGAGGAGCCTGATATGAACCATATTGACCGGTGGATGCAGGAGATCGATTTAAGACCTCCTGCCGGAATATCGCCTGCAAGGCATTGGAGGACGATTCCGGATCTTCGAAATTCTCCGGATGCGATATAGCGCATCCGCTCAACATAGCCAGATATTAGAGGCCGATTTCGCTATCATTCCCTTTAGCGACGGCGTGGTGCCAAGGGACTCGGATGCCGCGCCAATTGGCCAAAAGGGAATGGCCCCGGCCTGGACCGGCCGGGAAGGGAGGTGAAGGGATCGCTCGGATCATCCCCCATACAAGGCCATGCGCAAGGGCTCTTCCGCGCTTATCTCCCGCTGGTTCGCCGTCCGCAGAATGAGGCCCGGGGCAAGCGCGATCTTCTGGCCCCTCGATAAGGTCATGGAGTTGTCCTTATTGTCCATGGTGATTCCGTCGGATGAGACGGCTGCGATCCTCATCTTGCCGAATATGGTATCGACCGCAACGCTATACGCCTCCTGGGATATCTGGAATATGCCATCGACGATGACTGCAGCTTCCTGGCTGCAGTCTGCAGCTCCGACGTGAACGGCCAGAAGGACGATATCCCTCGTATCTCCGAGGTCCAACTTGTAGACGTAGGTATTGGGAAGGTCGAAGTAGTCCCTATCGATGAGACTTCCGAACAGGTAGAGCTCCAAAAGGGCCTTTTCGCAGGTGACATCCGGCCTTATCGTGATCTGGTACCCTTCGGCTAGGTCCATCCTCTCCCCTCCCTTCAGGATATGACTCTCTTTGCTATCGATCAGTACCCTCGATATCTGCTCATCGACGAGGGTGTTGGCATCCCCCGAGGCGTCATAGAGCCTGGGAGTCGCCCCCGACTTGACCCCTCTGTCGCTGTATCCTGCGAAGTAGTTCTCGCCTAGGAAGCCTATGGAGTAGTACCAGCCCCAGTCCTCGAACCCGAACTCTTTCTCCTGTTTGCTTGTGCTGTACCTGACGCCACAGGGCTCCTCTAGCTTGTTGTCTGTGATGGATATATCGATTCGCTCGCAGCCGAGGTCGTCGTCGATGTCGTAGTAGAAGCCTGTGAAGGTCTTCGGAGTCCAGGTATAAGCCATCCCATCCACTACGATCGTAACGGCCCCTCTAGGCGTGCAGGTTGCGGGCTCGCTCATCTCCTTGTAGACGTAGAACCGCAGAGGGTCTTCTGCGCTTATATCGTCCTGGTCGGCGGTCTTGATATGGATGCCGGCCATCAGAGCGATGTCCTCGTTGTTGATGAGGGCGATTGCATGCCCTTTGTTGTCCATGGAAATGCTGTCGGCATCCACACTTGCAACCCTCATTTGATCGTACTGATCATCTAGATCCACGAGGATAGGATCCTTTGAGATCTGGAAGATGCCGTTGATCGAGTAGTAGCTCGGATCCATCCTCACCCATCCGGATAGATGAGCGGCTATGTGAGTATATTTCTCCCCATTCCGCATGGCTTGAAAGATGACGTCACCAGGAGGGGTTACGGCGACCGAGTCGATAGCCATCTCGTTTTGGAAGAGGGTTGCCAGAACCTCATCCCCCACATCCGAGAATCCCAGGCTATAGCCATCCTCAAGCGTTACCCTCTCCAAGCTCGATACCGTGATCTTGCAGAGCTCATCCCTGAGAACGGAAAAGAGGAGCCCATCGTGGAGGCAGTCCCATCCCCCCATAGTTCCGTCCTCGTAGCCTGCAAAGTAGCTCTCGCCGAGAAAGCCGATGGCGTAGTACCTCCCCCAGTCAGCGAACTCGAAGCCTTTAGACTGCCTGCTCGTGGAGTACCTGACGCCAGTCGGCTCCTCGAGCTCGTTGCCAGTGATGGCGATCTCGATCTGCTCGCATCCCAGATTGTCATCGATATCGTAGCAGAATCCGGCGAAGTTCTGGGCGTTCCAGATGTAGGATGCGCCATCGACGACAAACTGGACCTCGCCATTGACCTGGCCGGCCTCGCACAGTGCAGAGGGCATAAGGGCGATCAGGACAATGAGAAATGGGAGGGATCTCATTTCCCCCCCTCCTCAGGCACGCTGATCTCCTTGTAGATGTAAAACCGGAGAGGATTGTCGGCGCTTATATAATCCTGATCGGCGGTCTTGATGCGAATATCATCCATCAGCGTGATATCCTTGTTCCTGCCGAGAGTGATGGCATTATCTTTGTTGTCCATAACGATTCCATCATCTCCGATCATGGCCACCCTCATGAAGCCGTACTGGTCGTCCATCTTCAGTATGATTGGCTCGTCGCTGATCTGCCAGATTCCCTCGACCTTGCAGTAGAGCTGATCGTCTACCATGATGGGGGCCTTCAGTCCCAATGCCACCAGCGGGACATCGCCCATATCCCCCAGATCGGCCAGATATACATAGGTGCACGGCGGGTTAAGAGCGGCGCGGTCAAGCACCGAGCCATCCTTGAAAAGCTCCAGGAGAAGGCCCTTTCCGTCCATTCCAGGGGTGAGGACCGCCGTATAATTGTCTCCCAGGGGCAGGATCTCCCCTCCTTCGAGAACCCTGCTCTCATCGTCATCTATCAATACCCTTGAGATGATACCCTGGCTCCAAGTATCCGGAATGGTACTCATGAGATCGAAGCTAATTCTATCGCCATAGCCCGCGAAGTAACTATTCCCGAGGAAGCTCATTGCGAAGTAGCATCCCCAGTCGCCGTACTCGAACTCATTTGGCTGCCTGCCTGTTCTGTATACGACCCCATCGGGCTCATAGAGCTTATTGCCCCAGACATTCATCTCGATCTGCTCATTGCCCAGATCGTCGTCTATATCGTAGTAGAAGCCGGAGAAGGTCTTAGGGAACCAAGAGACCATCGATCCATCCACTACGACCTGCACAGCGCCTCTGATCTTGCAGAGCCCCGGATCGGCGATCTCCTTGTAGATATAGAATCGAAGCGGCTCCTCGGCAGTAAGATCGCCTTGGTTTGCGGTCTTGATGTGGATTCCTGCCATCAAGGATATGTCCTTATTCCCGGAAAGGGTGATGGCATTGTCCTTGTTATCCATGGAGATGCCGTCGGAAGAGACGGTGCAGATCCTCATCTTGTCGAACGCGGTGTCGAGCTCCACGGCAATTGCAGTTTCGGATAACTGGAAGATCCCATCGATTGTAACGAAGTCCTGACCGTCGATTCTGAAGGCGTTCCTAAAGTGGACGGCAATGATGACGATATCCTCGGTCTCCCCGATGGTCTTCTTGTAGTAGAAGGTCTTGTCGGCCATCGTTGCCCCATACTTGGAGGGCTGCACGACCTTCTGAATTACAGGCTGGCCGTCCTTCGCCAGCTCGACGTAGGCCTTTTCTCCATCGATATCGAGAGACATGAGATGCAGCTCATAGCCTTCTTCGAGCTGGAGCGGCGATCCGGTTGCAAGCGTCATCTCGGCGTCGTCATCGTAAAGCACCTTCATGAGCTGCTCATCCACCAAGGTGTTGGTGTCCACAGAGACGTCGTAGAGCCTGGGCATCTCCCCCGACCAGATCTCCATGTCGCTGTACCCGGCGAAGTAGTCCTCACCAAGGAAACCGATGGAGTAATAACGGCCCCAGTCCTCGAACTCAAAATCTCTCTCCTGCTTGGTCGTGCTGTATCTGACGCCCATCGGCTCCTCGAGCTTGTTGCCGGTGATTGTCATCTCTATCTGCTCGCATCCAAGATCGTCGTCTATGTCGTAGTATAATCCAGCGAAGTTCTGAGGGTCCCATGTCACAGACATTCCATCTATTACCTGGAACACATCTCCTCTAACCTCCATGCAGTCTGTCGTCCCGGCAGCGAAGAACGCCGCTGAGATGAATAGGACAATAAAAGGACAATATCGATCCTTCACCTTCTCACCAGGAGAAACTTAACTTTAAAGGATTATAAACATTGCTACAAACCTAAAAAGTAGAGGAAAGACTGCAAAAAAAGGGGGGCGCTTGCCCTACTCTTTCCTAAGCACCAGGAAGGCAACTGCCAATAGGCCCGTCACGGCGAAGACTGCCTCGAATCCGGGTGCCTTCTCCTCGGCTGCCTCCTTCGTCTCCTCGGCGCCTTCCTCTACATCCCCAGCCGCATGCTCCGCGCCGGCCTCGACATCCCCGGCGCCAGCCTCGGCAGCACCCTCAGCGGCATGGCCGGTCTCTTCGGCAACATGCTCTGTGCCGGATGCTACGTCCTTGGCGCCGGCCTCGACAGCGCCTCCGACATCCTCAGCGGCATGCTCTGTGTCGGATACCACATCCCCAGCGCCGGCCTCGACAGCGCCTCCGACATCCTCGGCAGCATGCTCTGCGCCGGATGCTACATCCTCAGTGCCAGCCACTACTGCATGTCCAGCTTCTTCAAGTACCTCGCCTGCGCAGGCCACCATCGGTGCCAGCATAACAGCCAGCGCGATGAACATGATGGTCATTATCTTCATATGAGACCTCCTACATACTCATTTACCGCGAATGGAGAAGTCCTGCGGAGAATAGCGAACCGGAATGCCAGTTGCATATGAATAGGCAGTCATGTCGCATCTCTTCCCTCCTTGCTCCACAGGTTCACAGGTAGTTTCAAAGCCCCCTCCCGGTTATATGCCTTTTGGTCGGTAAATTATTCCCCATAAAGGCAAGCAGAAGATGGCAAAACATGAAATCACAGAAAAAAGAGGGGTGATCTGGAGGGCGCAATCGCCCTCCAGGGTTTGTTCTTAGTTCTTCCTGCTAACCAAGTAGGCCACGGCCAGGATGCCAGTTATGGCGAAGAGTGCCTCGAATCCAGGCATTCCCTTCTCCTCAGCGGCAGCGGGCTCAGCGGCAGCATGCTCGCCTTCGGCCTCAGCAGTTGGCTCGGCAACGGGCTCAACAACGGGCTCGGCAGCGGGCTCGGCAGCGGGCTCAGCGGCGAGCTCAGCAGCAGGCTCTTCAGCTGCAGGGGTCACAGCGGGCACGACTGCCGGAGCAGCCTCGGCGCCCTCGATGGTGGACTCCTTGTAGATGTAGAACCGCAGCGGGTCGTCGACTGTGACGTCGCTCTGGTCAGCGGTCAGGATGTGGATGCCCATCATCAAGGTTGTGTCCTTGTTCTTGGACAGGGTGACGGCATTGTCCTTGTTGTCCATGGTGATGCCGTCGGCAGAGACGGTGGCAATCCTCATCTTGTCGTACTCGGTGTCGACCTCAACGTCGGTTGCGGTGTCGGATACCTGGAAGACTCCGTCGACTGTTGCTATGTCCTGGTCAGCGCCTCGGAAGGCGTTCTTGAAGTGGACAGCAATGACTACGATGTCCTTCGTGTCTCCGATGGTCATCTTGACGTGGAAGGTCTTGTCGGCCATGGTCGCCCCATCCTTGGAGGGCTGCACGACCTTCTGGGTCACGAACTGGCCGTCCTTGGTCAGCTCGACGAAGACCTTGTTGCCGTCGATATCGATGGCCTTGATCTTGACCTCGTATCCGTCCTTGAGCTGGAGCGGCTGGCCGGAGGTAAGGGTCATCTCGGCGTCGTCATCGTAGAGCACCTTCAGAAGCTGCTCATCGACGAGGGTGTTCCTGTCCTCGGAGACGTCGTAGAGCCTGGGAATCTCGCCCGCAACGACCTCCTTATCACTGTACCCGGCGAAGTAGTTCTCGCCCAGGAAGCCTATGGAGTAGTACCAGCCCCAGTCCTCGAACTCGAAGTCGTTCTCCTGCTTG
>JAFGMR010000048.1 GCA_016927425.1 Methanotrichaceae archaeon
CCTCGCTATTCTGAGTGGGTGTGAATAGCAAGTGTCGGCGCCTTACTGCTGTCGTCTCATCATTCCTCCATGATTATCGATATATGGCGGTTCATCTCCGACTCTTCATGGCGAGAGAAATGGCTCATGCCTGAAATCTCCAACGATCCATGCCCACACAATTCGGCTAAGAACCCTTAAACACACACAATGATTGATCTGGATAATTGAATTACAAATGTCACGACGAGGACTATAACGTGCATTCACCAATTCTCCACAAGTTCCATGAACTCCGACGTTCGCTCCCTTATCCGCTCACAAAGCTCCCGGCTGCCAGAAACGGCAACAGCTGCCTCCTTCCACCTATCGCACTCTAGCCCTGCCTTCGCAAACTCGATCGAGTACGTCTCGACTGAGGCGGGAAGGCGAGGCCTCTCGATATCCGCCATGTACCAGAAAAGGACCGTCCAGCCGGACTTTGCGGCAAGGCCGAGGAGCCGCGCTGAGCGCTCGACATCCGTCCTCTCGATGAGCGGCGGATCGATCAAGAGGAGGCCGGCTTCCTCTTCGAGGAGCTCCTCGACGCCGGAAAACCCGTCTCCAGTGTGAAACCTAAGATCGTGAGGGAATGCATCGAGGCTGGACCAGGCCGGGCCTGCTAGAGGATCGATATCCCAGGCCTCGACCCGCAGCGAGAACCCGGCCTCCTCTGCAACCATCATGGCAAGACATGTCGAGCCTGGATAGGCCAGAAGGTCCGACGGATTCAGCCTCTCGAGCGCCTGGATATAGGAGAAGCCGATGAAATCCCCTCGCCTGGCCCACAATCGTCCGATTCCAGAAGTCCACTCGCCGCCCGGCTTCAAAATGTAGCCCGGATATCCGGCATGGCTCTCCGCGTAGATGAGGCCGGCTGAGAGCTGATGATCGACCGCCTCTCCCAGGATGAGGTGCTTTATGACGTCGCCTGCGTTTCCGGCATGCCTTATGTGGTCGTAGATCAGGGCCATGCACCTCATCTCGCCGGCAGGGCCAGGGCCCCGGCCAACGTCTGGCAGAACTGCTCTGCCCTGTCCATACGTATGCGCTCCTCTCCCCCGTCCAGGATGAGCGATACCTCCTCGTTTCCCCCAATGACCCCCCGTATCATGGAGAGCTCGGACTGGAAGATGATGTTTGCCGGCTCTCGGCTCCAGAGGAGGAGCTCCTTCTCGGTGACGTACCAGATGCCGGGCTTCCATGTCTTGAGCGTTCCTCGTCCATGCCAGATGGATCCTAGTCCCGAGAATAAGATCTCCCCCCCCTGGAGAGGGGGCTCGATCCTCGCCTGGCTGAGATGCCAGGCCCTAGTTGATCGATCCCAGTCCTCCAGCATCCCATGATGGAGCATCGTCTCCATGCCTGCAAGGGCCGCATTCAAGCTGACACCTAGGAGCGGGATTCCAGCGACGGTGATCACGATATCAGCGTTGAGGAGAAGGCCCTTATCGAGGAGCCTGTCTAGAAGGTCGACTATGCCATCCGCCCTCTCCGGCCTCATGACTCCTCCGGCAGTCGCGCGAAGTTGAAGGGGGCCCATGGTCCAGTAAAGCGAACGGCAAGGCCTTTTCGGGAGTTCAGAAGATCGAGGGCTCGGCCGAGAGGGTCAACCGATTCATCGCTCAGCAGACAGCAGATGTTGGCAACGAGCCTCATTCCCTTGAACCTCTCGTCGGGAAGGATGGTCCTTCGCGGCTGAACCTTAATCTCATCGACGAGATCCTCGACCATTTGGCCAATCTCCTCCTCCAGCTGGTTCATCCTCGACCTGATCGCATCCCTCAGTCGCATCTCTAACCCTCTCTGGAGCAGATAGGACGATCCCCTGGGCCGACTCTTGATGCTCTCCTTCTGGGCGGCAAGATCCTCGTCCTCCCTTAAGATCTCCTCCTCCAAGGCCGACTCGTCGCAGAAGAGCTGAACCGTGTACTCTGCCTTGCCGCTTAGCCGCTCCAGCTCGGAGGTTAGGGCAGCATGACGGCGCTCGATCCAACCCCGCACCGCCTCATCGTCCCCTCGAAGTATCACATCGAAGGAGAAGGGAAGGACGGTTCCGAACCTCTCCGTCGCCACATCGATGACGTAGTTGTGCTCGATGACCCAGTCCTTTATCTGGCTCTCGGCCTCGCTGACATAGGGACGCGCCTGGCATCGATGAATCGCAGCGGCGACCTCGCCATAGGGCACAGTCCAGACCTCCGATCCATCGAGGCCAATTGCTCCCAGGAACTCCTCCCGGTCGGTCCTCATAATGGCATATAAGTACCGGCCTTCGTCCATTTCAACGCCCATGCTCCTCCCAACGGCTCGGATTGACCAGACGATCCAAAAAATCGCTTGCGACATCGTCCAGGCCCTCCCTAACCGATGCCACACCCTCCTCTATACCGTTGTCCTCGATGATCTTGGCAAGCGCAATATCGAGCTGATACAAGGCTTCGCCCAAGCGCTCCACCTCCTCCTGGCTAAGATCGCCTCCCTCCATCCTTCTTAGCGCCTGGTGCTCGAGCGCCTCCTGAATGATCTGGACGAGCGCAACCACGAGCCCCAGAAGACCTTCTTTGAGGTTCTTCTCGTCTATCATCAGGGCCATTTTCGTCCATTCGAAGAAACTAGGAGATATCTCTTTCTCATCCTGGAGAGATCTTTAGATGTAGAATGCCGTTTTTAAACGTCCTCTCCTTGATCGTCCCAGTCATTGGAAGCTCAATCCTTTTGAGGAACTCTCCGGCCCGGATCTCCAATGTATTTCCCGCGAGGTCGACCTCGAGATCCTTCTCATCCACCCCTGGAACCTCGGCGATGATGGCTATATGATCCTTCTCGACCAAGATGTCGACTATGGGCTCGCGATCGACGCCCTTGACCGGGACCTTTATCTCAGGCGTCCGTGCCCTTGGCCGTCGAGCGCCGCCGCCCCCAAGCGTGCGCGTGGAGATGTTGTAGTCGATAACGGGCTTCGAGCTCCAGCCCACGTCGATTCGGTGCTTGATCTCCTCATCGGTCTCGGCAATCCTTTTGCGAAACTCCGGAGAGGAACGCTCCAAGGCCTTTATGATTCCGCCAAGTCCTGGGATGAATTGGCCCACAACCTCCCCGACCACGCTTCGCTCCTCGACCTCGCCATGCGCCCCCTTGAGCTCCCGATCGATCTTCTCCTGAAGCGCTTCGAGCCTCTTCTCCAGATCCTCCAGCCGTGTCCTATCGGCCTCGCTGAGCTTCCCCTTCTCCTCATCCTCTCTCTTCTCTTCCATAGATCTCACCCAAGCCTACAGTCATCGCTCCAGTCAACGGGCACCACCACGGGGCAAAGCCATCATAGCGGCAAGCCATCCTCCTCAATCATAGCGCTCGAAATCCATCGATGGAAGTCCCCTCGTCCAGCCGCATATGGGACATTGGCTCTCCATAAGCTGCTTCTCATCTACGCGATTGCCGCAGTGAGGACAGAACAACTTCGACTGATTGATCTCCTTCCATCCATCCGCATTCAGGTTGGTTCCCGAGGGAAACTCCAAGCCGTACTTCGCTGCGGTCTCGAAGGATGCCAACGAGGCCCTGATCTTGATCCCCAGAAGCTCCGTTCCGGCGACCGATACGACGATATCCGCGTTGATGACGAGGCCCTTATCAAGGATCCTCTCGACGATCTCGGCGAGGCTGTCTCCACCCCTATTCAGCTCCAAGGCGGTCATTTATATCCTATCTCCGACCCGCAATCTCCCGCTGGATCCTCAGCTTATGGGCGATGATGGTTGCTCGATGCTTTCGCCTCTGATCCAATATGTGGGCCCTCGCCTTGTGCTGCTGGGCCCTCCACTCATCCCTTATCCTCAGCTTGTGACCCGTGGTTGCCGTCCACCACTCTCGTCGCTTCTCCTTGATACGAGGCCTGATCTCGTCCCTGATCCTCCTCTTGTGAGCTTGAACTAAGAGGTACTGCCGCCTCCTATTCTCCTGGATCTTCTGCCGCATTCCCATCTTGATCAATCCCCCGAAGCTATGCCGTCTGGAACCCTCGAAGCCCTCCTCCCGCAAAAGTCGAATCCCGACCTTATCACGAGGTCGTACTCCGCCCGCGAGCCAAATGGACCTTCGACCTCCCCAGAGAATGCCTTGCCAGAGATGCCCGATCTCTCTACCTCCTCGAGCATCTCGATGAACCGCTCGACCCCCGACGAAGGCCTCTCCTCGATCATATCGACCCCAGTAGATCCGTTCTCATGCCCAGATTCATATCGCCTACCCGCTCAGCCATCTTTAGCTGATGCAAAAGATCGATGTTGGCCTGCTCGTACTCATCGCGCGAGAGCTCTCCGAACTCGAAGAGGAGACGGTTCTCCTTGATCCGATTCCTTATCTTCTCAGGGTTGTACGTCTCCCGAAAGGCATAGTTCTGGATCTGCTCCAACGTCCAGAGTAGGTCGAAGACGGGAAGCGAAATGCCCAACATGCGCAAGAGGACATCATCGATGATCAGCATCAGCGGAACCCCTTGCGCTTCTTTCCAAGTATATGTATATCAACGAAATTATAAGGAGGCCACGGACCGGAGTACTGGACCTTAAGATCCCCATACCTCTCGGAGAGCTCGCCTACCCTCGCAGAGAACTCGTCGATCCTCCCGCGCTCGACGAGAAAGGCCGTGTTCATTAGGAGCCTCTCGCTAAATAGAGAGAGATCCTTATGGTCAGAGGCGATCTCCTGGAGCCCTTCCCTGTAGACCTTGGAGATCTCCTCCTGAGAGTCCGTCAAAACGCCCTTTGGCAAAAAAACCTTGATTCCAAGCTCATGCTTGCCCTCAACTACGCGAATCGCCTTCTTCATAGCCTCGTATCCGGCGCTCATGGCAACTGTGAGCAGCTTTCTGCTCTTGAAGGCCATCCCATAGGCAACGGGGAGGACGTCGTGATCTTTCATCACCCATTGGATCACATTGCGATGGACCTCTACCTCGGACTCATCCATCCCATACTCCTTGAAGGGCGAATCGCTCACAACCGGGGAGAAGTCGCGATAGTCCAGGGTATAGACCTCGGACCCATCGTAGCCGATCTCTCCAAAGCTCTCCTTCTCTCCGGTGGACCTAACTACGCAGTAGACGTACTTTCCGCTATCCTGCCCTTCCCCCGGCTGTCGCCTCACCTTGCGCACCAATCTGGCTACACCTCTTCCTCGATCACTTCAAGGTCTCCCCGGCGACGGATCTCGACCCTGTGATAGCCCGTAACATCCCCGCCCTCATCGAGATCGAACTGATACTTGGCTATGAGATCCTGGGTGTCGGGGATGGCCTTCCTCTCCAAGGTCTCCACATCCACCCTCCAGCCACTCTCCACCTTTGCCACGCTGCTGATCCCCTCCACCTTCTTCTTCAGAAGCAGGCCTGCAGTCTCGGTGACAATCTCACAGATCTCCTGCATCTTTGGCTTCTTGGCCAATTGTCTCACCTACGGAACGTATATCGTGCCCTCGTGGACAGCAACCTTCCTTCCCTTCCATCCGCCTACGTCATCGCGGATGTTGTAATCCTTTGTATCTGAGGCGATCCCATAGTGGCGCAAGAACGCCCCCAGCCGGTGTCTGCGAAACCTGCTACCGTCCCTGGCGATCGACTCCTCGTCGAAGGTGCCGTCGGGCTTGAGGCAGAAGAAGAAGATCCGCGAGGCTGCAATCCCGTTTGCGGTCTTGGCCTTGACCACCAAGGCCTCGGTCTCGTTCAGCTTCAACCCCTTGGGCTTCCTCTTGAAGAGATCGCCGATCTTATGAAGGCTCGCGTCCTCAATAACCGCAGCCTCCCTCTTCTCCGTCATCTACATTCCCTCCATGCTCCCTATGAATACTCCGAAACGGCCCCCAGGACCAGAACCTTCTTCTCCTCCATGTCCCTCGGAGACGAGGTCTTCGTCGCTATCACGTCCATGCAGAGCTGCTGGAAGTCTATATTCTTGTGGCCGTTTAAGGTCTTCAGACCCTTTGCGATCATTATGCAAGCCCTGGTACCCGGCTTCTGCGCGTCTGGAAGCTTATCCCTGATCGACCGGACAACGCTCACTATCCTCCTCGCCTGATCCTCTGTGACCCCCGTATGTCGGGCCGTGATCATGGCCTCGGTCTCGAAGCTATAATAGTCGGCGTAGATGCCCACCAGCCTATCCAGAAGCGCATCCTGAGGCCTGTGTATTCCGGCATACTCTATCGAGTTGCTCGTTAGGATCGCCTTGAACTCGGGATGGACCTTGACGTATCTCTCCTCTCCGAACTTGGTTGGCAGCTCCAATATACCCTCCTCGAAGACCGATAGGAGGATGTTGTTTGCCGCAGGCTTCGTCCGGGAGAACTCGTTGTAGATGAGGGTGTAGCCGTATTTGCAAGCCAAGGATAGGGGATTGTCCACCCACTCGACCTTGGTTATGTCCTTGCTCTTGAAGACGTTATGGATGTATTTGTCGCGGACGGTCTCGTTCTCCATCTGGGAGTAGCCGCCGATGAGGTCGGTTGTCGTAATGGATTCATCACCATTGATCCAGACGACCGGCCGGCCCAGCTGCTGGGCCACGTGAGTTGCAAGGCTCGTCTTCCCGCACCCGGTAGGGCCGATTAGGTGGACGGGATAGCCAGCCTGGAGCCAGAGCTTCATACGGTCCTCGGTATCCTTGACCTCCTGAGTCTCCACGAAGTGCTTCACCTCTGGCATGAGATATGCCCTCTCCACCTTTCTCCGGGACTCCTCGCCGCTTGCCTCCAACCTCTCCGGACCCATGGGCGCTCTCACCCTGACCATGACCTCCTGATCCGACTCTGCCCTCTCCTCGGCCCTGCTGGCGGAAGAGACGCGCCTCTCATGGGAGGTCTGATGAATCGCCTCCCCCCGCACCCTCCTGGGATGTGTCACAACATATCTCATCTCTTTGCACCCTTTCCCGGATAACGGTATGCGTTTTTTAATAAAAAATAAAAAATTCTACTAAGGCCTCAGCCATAGTAGAAGTCGTTCACATATTTTCTGAGATCCCCTTGGCAATAGTCCAGAATCCCCTGCCGGAAGCCTTGGGAAGCAGACTGAAGATCCCGGACCCCTGCATCCATCTTGGCCGCAGCGTCACGATTATCCCTGATCTGCCGATCCAGGTCTCGCTTGAACTGTGCAAGGCCTCTCTGCATCTCACGGGCTCCTTGTTCCCTCAGATCCTTGCCCGCCTTCTGGAAGTTCCGGGACATCTTGTCCATGGAGGACCTTATCTCCCCAGCACCTGAGCGCATCCTGGAGACGGATTCCCTGTTCCCCCTGATTTGGACATCTAGATCCTTGTTGAACTGTCCAACAGCCCGCCTCATCTCCCGAATGCCCTGATCCCTCAGATCCTTGCCCGCCTTCTGCATGTTCCTGGACTTCTTGTCCATTGTGGCTCTGAGATCGCCAGCCTCGGACTGCATTCGTTGTGCAGCATCCCCTATCGTGGAGGCGGCGTCCTTGTTGGCATCCATCTGAGCCTTGACCTGGTCGTTGAATCGAGAGATGGCCTTTCTCATCTCCCTCGTCCCGTTGTCCCGCATATCCTGTCCGGCTTTGCGAAACTCCTTGGACATCCTGTCTGAGGAGGATTGCATCTGGCGAACGCTCGAATGGATATTGGCCACTGCCTTCTTGTTCTCCGCGATCTGTGAGTCGGTATCCTTCCTGAATGCGCTGACGGATTTGGTCATCTCTGCGATGCCCTCCTCTCGAATGGCCATTCCAGCCGCCTGCAAATCCGCGCCCATGCTCTTGATGGCCTGAGACTTGGCGTGGACTCCGTGCTTGCCGGCGATAACCTCTTTGCGAGCCTCTTTGGTAGTCACTTTGGGGGCGGCCTTGGGAGCCTCCAAGGGAGCCGCCTTTGGAGCCTCCACTGGGGTCTCCTTGGGCGGAGACATCCCCGCCTTAGCGGCCCTCTTGACCTCTAGGATCATCTCTGCGAGCTGGGCCTTGGTCCCCCCAAGACTCTCCACCCCGACTTGAAGGGCCATCTCCTCCAGCTCTCGGCGGGTGTGTTTGCTCACCAGCTCGTCGACTGTTTCTTCCATAACCGCTCCAAAAATAGATCGTGGGAAAGCCTGCCTACGCAGGTACTCCCGGGGATGCGCCTATGGCCGCCTGCTCGATCTTGGCCATCTCCTCCGAGTAATGGAGGAAGGTGTCTACAGATGCCACTACAACCCTGGCCTCGACGGTCAATATCTCGATGCCGACCAGGGAGATCCTGGCCCAGGCGTCCACCACAATTCCCTTGTCCAGTATCCGATCCAGAACCTCAGCAAGGCTAGAAGCATCAGGGGTTGCTGTTACCATTCTTCCCTCACCTCCTTAAATATGACTCTATGCTGCCATGGGCGCAGCGCCAATGGCTGCCTGCTCGATCTTGGCCATCTCCTCCGAGTAATGGAGGTAGGTGTCCACTGATGCCACTACAACCCTGGCCTCGACGGTCAGGATCTCGATGCCGACCAGGGAGATCCTGGCCCAGGCGTCCACCACAATTCCCTTGTCCAGAATCCTGTCGAGAACCTCGGCCAGGCTGGATGCGTCGGGTGTTGCTGTTACCATTCTTTAATCAACTCCTTCTCGTAAAATCCTGCCCTATGCAGGTACTCCAGGCGCCGTTCCTATGGCCGCTTGCTCGATCTTGGCCATCTCCTCCGAGTAATGGAGGAAAGTGTCTACAGACGCCACTACAACCCTGGCCTCGACGGTCAGGATCTCGATGCCGACCAGGGAGATCCTGGCCCAGGCATCAACCACTATTCCCTTGTCCAGAATCCTGTCGAGAACCTCGGCCAGGCTGGATGCATCGGGGGTTGCTGTTACCATGTAATATCACCCACGTTCTATCGGGAGCCTACGCTTGCACTCCCGGGGCCGCGCCTATGGCGGCTTGCTCGATCTTGGCCATCTCCTCCGAGTAGTGGAGGAAGGTGTCCACTGAAGCCACTACAACCCTGGCCTCGACGGTCAGGATCTCGATGCCGACCAGGGAGATCCTAGCCCAGGCATCGACCACTATTCCCTTGTCCAGTATCCTGTCGAGAACCTCGGCCAGGCTGGATGCATCGGGGGTTGCAGTCACCATCTCATCTCACCTCCATTTGGTTTTTCTCCAGAGATCTCTTGGAGCGTCAAATGCACGGCAAACCATCGCTGAGTGGGAGGGGATGATCTCCCCCCCAATCGGCTGAGACTGTCCTTGTTGTGGAGACAGTCCCTCCCTCCCAAGATGATTCGCATCGTGGCCCCCTCCAGGGCTCATGGATCCTTCGTCCACATCCCACATTTCGCTGCTCTCGGGGATGGGCGGCAAAGAGGAGGGCCGCATATCCCCGATCTTCCCTCTAACTCATCGATCAATATTCGACCGAAGCGACAATGGGTGCAGCTCATCTATCACGATCACGCACAATGGTAAGTGCCCGTTTCAGGTTAAAAACCCTTTCATCTTTCAAAATAATTCTCAGAACTATCCTCCGAATTTGTTTCGAAAATCGAGAGTTGACAAGATATATGAGCTGAGAGATGGAGGATTAATCGGCGTAAACTAATGAAAATAAGATAAGCGGTATGCCAGGCATATCCACCCGGTGTGGATCTGGAAAGTGATAGGAATGAAAGTGCTAGTGGTAGACGATGCCCCATTCATACTCAAAGCCATTCGGGATATATTGGAAGCATATAGCAACGAGGTCTTCGAGGCTGTGAACGGCGAAGAAGCCCTCTCCGTCTTCCAGGAAGTCCGTCCGGATGTCGTATTAATGGATATACTGATGCCCAAGCTAGACGGGGTAGGCGCCACCAAGAAGATCATGGAGATCGACTCCCAGGCGAGGGTCATAGTGATCACTGCCGTCGGGAAGCATGGCCTCGAAAAGGAGTGCATGGCAGCGGGGGCAAGGGATTTTATCGTTAAACCCTTCAAGACCAGAGATCTATTGAAGGCCATAAATTCCCTGGGGGAGAACAATAGATAGAGGGACATGAAAGGAATAGAGTCGGTGAGAGCCTATCAACAGGATATCATCGAGGCCATACCCAGCACAATAATCGTTGTTGACAGGGGAATGGAGATCCTATATTCTAACCGGAACTACTACGTGAAGTCCGGAAAGAAGGAGCGCGAGGTGATAGGGGAGAGATTATCCCGCGTCTTCGCGCCCATATTGATGGAGAGGACGAGGATAGACGATAAGATAAGGGACGTCCTCTCAACCGGGATCCCATTCGACGGCGCCCAACTCAGATATCCCGGGGGTTTCTTCTTCTTCTACAAGATCTATCCCCTCAAGGAGGCGGGAGGAGCGGTGAATAAGGCCGTCATCTTCATGGAGGATATTACCGAGCTTACCCGTCTTGAGGAGGAGCTAAGGGACTCCTATGTAAAGCTGGAGAACGCAAATGCGGAGCTCAAGGAGAACGACGTCATAAAATCGGAGTTCATCTCCACCGCCTCGCACGAGCTGAGGACACCCCTCACTGTCATGAACAGCTATCTGGAGATGTTCGAGGACGGACTTCTCGGAGAGCTCAACGAGGTGCAGAAGGAGAAGCTGCAGGTTATGCGTTCTCAGACCGATCATATGATCCGCCTGGTCGAGGATATGCTCGACACTTCCAGGCTGGAGTCGCGCAGGTTCAAGATACAGCGTCGGGAGCTGCAGGTGGAGGAGATCGCCCGCACAGTCATCGAGGATCTCTCCCGCCTCGCAGGCCTTCGGGAACAGACGATGAGCCTGACCGCGATGGAGGGGCTTCCTAGGGTTAAGGGGGATGAGCAACGCATCAAGCAGGTCTTCAGCAACCTGCTGACGAACGCGATCAAGTACACCACCAACAAGGGAAGCATCGATGTGAAGATCGAGGACCTCGGGGGGACGATATCGGTCGCCATCTCCGACACCGGAGTGGGGATCGCGAAGAAGGATCAGGAGAAGATCTTCGAGAAGTTCTTCACCGGAGGAGGGTCATCCCTGACAAGGGACGCCGGTAGGATGGGCCTTGGGCTTGCCATAGCGAAGGGCATAGTTGAGGCCCACGGAGGCCGCATATGGGTTGAGAGCGAGGTGGGCAAGGGAAGCACATTTTATTTCACAATCCCCCATGATTAAGGATTTAATTAAGTGGATAAAGACCAAGCCGGAGGTCGTGCCCTCCACAGAGGCTGTGGAGAACATGGCCGTAGTCGAGCTGGGGCGGGGATGCAGCTACCTCGTCAAGGAGAGCCGACCCCAGTTCAGCTTAGAGGTATTCGCGTCATTGGTCAAGGGGGTATGCAGGGAATGCAACCAACCTGAGGCGTTCCACTGTGAGAGCATAGGCTGCGATGGCTGCACATTTCCCTGCCCCTGCAAAGATTGCAAATACTCTCGCGCCCAAGGGCTCTGTTTCACCACAGGCTCCCCAGAGCAGATAAGGAACGATTTTCTTCTCCAGACCACCCCCATATACTGGATAAGCAGACATGGCGAAGAGAGCGTGAGCCCGGCCAACCTGGAAGTGATAGCGGAGATGATTTCGCGCTTCTTCGGGCGCAGCAAGAACCCCGTCGTCTTC
This sequence comes from Methanotrichaceae archaeon, assembly GCA_016927425.1. Classification (GTDB taxonomy): domain Archaea; phylum Halobacteriota; class Methanosarcinia; order Methanotrichales; family Methanotrichaceae; genus JAFGMR01. The sequence continues at coordinate 11,603 of JAFGMR010000048.1, forward strand.
TTCGATGGCGTGGAGTACCTGATCGCAACCGTCGGATTCATTCCTACACTGAAGTTTCTGAGGGATATCCACGAGAGCACGGTGATCTGCAAAGCCATCTTCATCATGCCCATAAATCCTAGAGCGATCGATAAGAAGGAGCTTGCCCTTATCGAGAGGGATATGAGGGATATTGCGCCGAGCTAAAGGAGGGAGGACGGGACCTTGGAGAGGCTGTAAAAGTGCAGGAAGTATATGGGCGGATTGGATTTTAATTTATTGAAAATGTACCTCAATGAAAGCCAATTATATCTGACCCATTGACATGGAAAACTCTTTATGCTCATCCTTGCTAATTTAAAGATGAGACCATTGGGAGAATGCGCCGCCGAAAAGAGCAAAGTGACGAATAAGTGGGAGATAGTTGATATCTGATGGAGAACTCGCTCGATAAAGGGAATGGATTGGAATTATCAGGGGAATGTCAAGCCTGCTTGGACAGGATCGTAAGATCCAACCGCGATGTTATACTCCTATCCATCCTGTGGGAGAGACCGATGTGCGGCTATGACCTCATAAAGGAGATCTTCTCCCGCTACAACGTATTCTTGAGTCAGGGCACCGTTTATCCCATCCTCTACTCCCTCGAAGAGGAGGGCATCCTCCGGGCTGAGTTCAATAAGGGGAATATGCGCTCCAAGAGCTATTCGATCACCCCGGAGGGAAAGAAGTTCACGGAGGAGAAGTTCGAAGGATTCGCCAAGGCCCTCGAGTACTCGCTGAACTTCTTCAGGAGGTAGGGGCTCATGATCAGAGACTCGATTAAGGGCATCGATAGGATTCTCGAGACGGAGATCCCCAAGGGATCGATCATACTCGTCACTGGCGCGGAGGGGACGCTCAAGTCCGGCTTGGCATTCAGCCTCCTCGCAAGCGAACTAGAAGGTGGGGGGGATGGTCTCTACGCCACCCTGGAGCAGACCAAGGAGAGCCATCTGAACAACATGGAGAGCTTAGGGGTGAAGACCCCCGATGGACTTCACGTCTTCGACTATCAGGATATGCGAGTAGAATGGCGAGACAGGGAGCCGGATATGCTGAAGACCACTGAAGAGGTCCTGGACTATTACTCAGAGAAGCACAAGGGCCTCTCCCTCTTCGCCCTCGACTCGATGAACGCCCTCTACACCCTATCAGATACGACCAACCTGCGCCGCGAGATGTATTACTTCTTCGACCATCTTCGTGAGATGGGCTTGACATCATTATTGATCATGGAGGATAGCTCCCATCGAGGTCCGGAGCACTTCTTGGCCGATGGCGTGATCGAGCTTGGATTGGTAGAGGGTGCAGACGGCGTCAAGAGATATATCCGCATAAGGAAGATGAGGGCCACCAAGCATCGGATGGAGAGGCATCAGATGGTAGTCGACCGAGATGGGATCTCCATCTTAGGGCCGATATATTGATTGATTCATCGCGGACTCGAGCATATTCATATGATTCAGCCTGCGAGGAGGATAGCCATGAGAGAGTCAGCTCAAAGACCTCGTCAGATCCAACCGTCCTTGGACCAGATATACCCCCCCGGCGAGGACACCCATCTGCTTCTCAGGGCTGCCATGGAGGAGGTAAGGCCCTCGGACGAGGTGCTCGAGATCGGCTGCGGAATGGGTTTGATCTCCCGAGGGATGGCGCAGCAGGCAAAGGACCTTATTGCGACAGACATCAATCCCCATGCTGCAAGTCTCGTCAAGGGCTATGGCATTAAGGCCATTCGGGCTGACCTCTTTCGAGGGATCAAGGGCAGCTTCGATCTGGTGATATTCAATCCCCCATATCTGCCCACTTTTCCAGATGAGAGGTTGGACGGCTGGCTCAACCTCGCCTTCGATGGCGGCGAAAGCGGCAGGGATACGATCGTCCAGTTTCTAAGGGATTTGAGGCCCCACCTCAGGCCGGGAGGGCGCGCCCTCATGCTTATCTCCTCGCTTACTGGCGTCGAAAAGGTGATCGAAGAGGCCTCCGGGCAGGGGCTGGCCTCTCAAGAGCTGACCTCTGAGAGCCATTTCTTCGAGAAGCTGATCGTCCTGAGGTTAACGGTTTCCAAAAGTATTGATTGCTAGATTTGAGAAATATTTCCCTCGAAACAATATATTTATATGCAAAGAGAGGCGACCCCCCTTCAGAGCAGGATGGAATCAAAGAGGGTTCGAGAGATGAAGTTCAGGGTGGTCAGCTCCAAGGACGAGATAGATGGATTGAGCGGAAACGAGCAGATGATCCACCTGGCCTTTCGGGCCTCCAACGTCGATATCTTCAGGCTCCTTCAGATCTGCCCTCAAGTGAGGGCAATCCAGCTTCCAGCCTCTTATCGAAAGACCGTATCCCAAGCGGGCGAGATGTTCCTGAAGATACAGGGCGTGGAGTTGATAGAGGGGGACTTATGGGATCACCCCAAGGATCTGAACGAGTACTTCATTATAGACGAGGGAATAATGAGGCGGATCGACTCCATGATCTCAAACGGCTGGGCACTTGAGGATGTCGTAAGCGCAATTGCTGGGGAGACCAAAATGTCTCCCGATCTCGTGAGCTACGTCATTAGAATGATAAACTGACTGAGGATTGTATGAGCTCGATTGCCCCTTCCACAGCCAGGTCCACCCCTTCCCCTGTGAGGGTGGAGATGGAGAGACCCCGTTTGGCACCTTCCGTAATATCGCATTTATTATAGACATCGAGCACGGGCAGCTGTATCCATCCCTTCAGGCTATCGAGCAAGTCCAGCTGCTCCTCCAGGGGATATCCGCAGTGACCGCTTGGGTCGACTAAAAAGATCACTACCCCCTGCAGATGCCGGAGAGCAGCCATTGCCTGGAGTTCTATCTCATTTCTATCGAAGAGCGGTCGATCCAGCAGCCCTGGCGTATCCAACACCTGATACCTGAGGTTTCCCCTAGTCATATGGCCCACGATTATCCCTCGCGTCGTGAAGGGATAGGCGGCCACCTGCGGCCTGGCTCCGGTTACCCTTGCAAGGAAGCTGGACTTGCCCACATTTGGATAGCCTGCGATGATTATCGTAGGGAGGTCGAGGTCGAGGGTGGGAAGCTTCCTCAGCCTGTCTCTCGCCTCGCCCAGGTAGAAAAGGTCGCCTTCCACAGACCGGAGAACCGATGCCATGCGACCAAATGCCTTCTTCCGGACGGAGATCTTATCTTCGGCTGACCTCATCTTACGGAGATGCTCGCGAGAGATCTGGCCCACCTGCTTTGAAGCCCAGCTCACCCTGGCAAGGCTAATGCGCATCTTGTCCATACCCACCATGACATCCAGAAGCTCCCTGTAGAAGGGTGGAAGCCTCTCGATCGAGGGAAATTTCCGTATCAAGTTGGCCAGGTTGTCCGAGAGCATATTTCCTGCAGTTCGAACCATCGACTCCTGATACTTCGCTCCCTTCTCGGACCTGGAAGACCGTCTGAAGGCCCTATCCACCAGCTCCTGGGAGCGAGGGACGGTGGGCAACCTCTCGAACATATATCCGTCTATTGGGCGAAGGGAGATAAAGCTTTACCTAGGGATCATTAAATAAATGGTTTTCGAAAAGTATATATAGGAGAGTGCCGAATTGAAAGGGGGTGGCCGATTGAGAAGGCTTGGTATAGCGCTTCACGTGGTTCAGAATAAACTGATCCTCCGAGGGGAGGCAGGGGAAGATAGGCCAATTTGGGTGAACTCCCCTGTAGTTGACCGCAACAAGAGGAGGGTTGGCCGGGTATTTGAGATTTTCGGCCCGGTAGAACAGCCCTATATCGTGGTCAGGCCGAATCGGGGCGTTGATGTCACGGCCCACGTGGGAAAGAAGCTCTACGTCGATGAGGCGTCCAGGAGAGATGGTAAGTGGAAGAGTTAGAGAGGATTCGAGAGATAGAGCGGACTGAACACGAGAAGATCGAGGAGAGGACACGGCTCAAGAGGGAGAAGGAGAAGATCGATGAGCTGGAGAGGTTCACTGTCGAGTGCCCCGAGTGCAAGAGCCATACACTTGTGCGGGACTACGAGAGGGCAGAGCTCGTCTGTGCCGAGTGTGGCCTTGTAATCGACGAGAACTTCATCGATCAGGGGCCGGAGTGGCGAGCCTTCGACCATGATCAGAGGATGAAGAGGTCGAGGGTGGGCGCTCCCATGACATACACCATCCACGACAAGGGCCTGTCGACCATGATCGACTGGAGAAACAGGGACTCCTACGGAAAGACCATCTCATCCAAGAACAGGGCACAGCTATATCGGCTGAGGAAGTGGCAGCGGCGCATCCGCGTGAGCAATGCGACCGAGAGGAACCTCGCCTTTGCGCTCTCCGAGCTCGACCGCATGGCTTCAGCCCTGGGCCTCTCAAGGAACGTACGCGAGACGGCAGCCGTCGTCTACCGAAAAGCGGTCGACAAGAACCTCATCCGCGGGCGAAGCATCGAGGGGGTGGCAGCAGCAGCCCTCTATGCGGCTTGCAGGCAGTGCAACGTGCCTCGAACCCTCGATGAGATCGCAGAGGTATCGAGGGTGAGCAGAAAGGAGATCGGCCGCACCTATCGGTTCGTATCTCGAGAGCTTGCACTAAAGCTCATGCCGACGAGTCCGATCGACTATATCCCACGATTCTGTTCCGGCCTGAACCTGAAAGGAGAGGTGCAGGCTCGCGGGATCGAGATCCTGCGTCAGGCTGCGGAGAAGGAGCTGACGAGCGGCCGGGGACCGACCGGCGTTGCCGCTGCAGCCATCTACATAGCATCCATCCTCTGCGGGGACAGGCGGACCCAGAGGGAGGTGGCGGACGTTGCCGGCGTGACCGAGGTTACCATCAGGAACCGCTATAAGGAGCTGGCTGAGGAGCTCGACATAGAGATCATACTCTAGTCCTCATCCCGCCTTAATCGAAGGATGCTACCATATCAGCTCAGTATCCCCAAAGATGAGAGCGTCCGGGATGTGTCGCCGAGCCCTATGAATGCGAAAAGAGACCGCGGTCGACCTGAGATCACTCCAGAGTTCAGGTCTCATCTGGAGACGATGAACCCTTGGTGGCGGGGAAAGCCCGTGCGCCCCCTGCCACCTCTTCGAAGATGGCTCTTCGAGCCTGCGCTCGGGCGCATGGAGAAGCGGCTTTATCTCCCATCACCGTCATTCGAGGCCTTCGCCAGGTTGGAAAGACAACGTAAATCGCGCTCCATTCGGAGTGCTGGTCACGTTGAACGACGAGCTCGACTTTGAAGATCCCGATATCGTCGCCCTGCCCCTATCCTCGCTCCTGCTGATTAGATGAATGCTGCTTCGATGCCATCCCCTCCTCGATCTCTCTGGCAACTCCGGCAAGGGCCATCCATCGCCCGGTCATGGCGGAGAGCATCCTCGCCGCGCGAGCCTTTGCATATGGATCCTCCTGCCAGTCGAGGCCCTCGTAGCCTACGTCCATCAGTATGAGGCCCTCGGGCGGCGCTGCCGGAGCGCCGCGATTGATCGAGGGATCGAGAAGCTCTTCCATCCAGCTCTGGCCTCGAAGCCCTGATCCGACCGCCTCGAGGGCGCCTGCTATGCGCCTTACCATGTTCCAGAGAAATCCTCCCGCCCTGATATCGAAGATGACCATGCCGTGCCTCTCATCGATATCGATGCTTATGACTTCGCGAACGGTATCCTCCTTGGCAGAGGAGAAGTTCCTGAAGTCATGGGCGCCGAGCAAGAGCTCGCCCGCTTCCCGCATGGCATCCAGGTCGAGGCCGGGGTGGTAAAGCAGGTAGCGATACTCACGCCACTCTGCGCTCCATCTTGCGGAAAAACCATGCGGGGCCTTTGCCCAGGCCCAGGTCCATATCTCGGGAGGGAGTCTGCTGTTGATCACGCGGGGGCGGGCAAGGCTTTCTGCCTCCTCATCGATGTAGAAGTCCACTACCTGGCCTAGCGCGTTTACCCCCCTATCGGTCCTTCCTGCATAGCAGAAATCCCCCTTGGCGACGCCTATGTTCAGCAACGCCACCCGCAAGGCCGACTCGATCGTGGCAAGGCCAGGCTGACGCTGGAAGCCATAGTAGCTGCCTCCGATATAGGCAAGCTTCATCGCCATCTTCATCCTGCTACCATCCAGGAAGGGACTCGGATATCCCGGGCACCGGATACGACCTCAATCTCATCATTCCCTTCGGGCGTTTTATGCCACACTAACGTCCTTGGATATCCCGAGGATCGGTTATAACGCCGGAAATAGCGCTTGCCCCAGCGGTTGCAGGCGAGCAGAGGTAGACCGAGGCCTCGCTGCTGCCCTGCCTCCCGACGAAGTTCCTGTTCGAGGTGGAGAGGCATGCCTCGCCTGGGCCGAGCAGGCCGAAGCTTCCACCCATGCAAGGTCCGCAGCAGGGAGACTCGACGAGGGCACCTGCCTCCATCAGCCTCTCCACGAGGCCTGCGCGCAGGACCTTGAGGTACTCCGTGCGGCTTGCCGGGATCACGATCATCCTCACTCCTCGAGCGACAGGCTCGTTCCCCATCAGGCGGCATGCAAGCTCTATGTCCTCGAACCTCCCGTTGGTGCAGGATCCGAGGAAGACCTGGTCTATCTTGGTCCCGGCCACCCGGCCTACAGGCTCCACCCGGTCGACGTTGTGGGGCAGAGCCACCTGGGGCTCGAGGTCGTCGACCTCCCAGGTCCGAACGGTGCAAGGGGCATCGTCATCGCCTTTGATGGGATTGATCTCCTGGCCGGCGGCTCTCTCCTCGATATAGCGCAGCGTAACATCGTCCGGCTCCACGAGGCCTGCTTTTCCCCCCATCTCGATTGCCATGTTGGCCATGGTCATCCGCTCCGCCATATTCATCGCAGAGACCGTGGGTCCTGCGAACTCGCAGGCCATGTAGGTTGCGCCGTCCGCCCCCACATCTCCGATCATGCGCAAGACGAGGTCCTTGGATGTGACAAGCGAAGGCAGCTTCCCTTCTGCGATCAACCTAAGCGTTCGCGGAACCATGAACCAGAGCCTTCCTGTAGCGAGAACGGAGGCCATATCGGTGCTGCCGATGCCGGTTGAGAAGGCACCCAAAGCCCCATATGTGCATGTGTGCGAGTCGGAGCCTACGACCAGCTGGCCCGGGAGGACGTGCCCCTTCTCCGGCATCACCTGATGGCATACCCCTTCCGATACGTCGTAGTTGAGGAGGCCCTGTTCACCAGCGAACCGGCGAAGCATCTGGTGATTCTCCGCAGCCTTGATGCTATCTGCCGGCACCTGATGATCGAAGAGCATCACTATCTTTGAGGCGTCCCAGACCCTGCCATCGTCTCCGGATATTTCGTAGAAACCCTTGACTGCCAAAGGACCGGTGATGTCGTGGATCATCGCGCAGTCAATATCCGCCATCACGAACTGGCCAGCACGGGCCTCTACCTTGGCGGCTCTGGAGAATATCTTCTCCGAAAGGGTCTGACCTGTCATGACCTGCCCCATCTCTGGCAAGGTTAATAAATTTTGACCTCCGCCCGGCCCGGCCGGGCGCTCGATGACCTGAAGATGATTGCTCAATGCCTGGAATTGTCCAGCTCAAAGGGTTTAAATAATGCAGATTTGTAACCGTCAATGGGCATAAGGATACATCAAAGACGATCGACCCGAGGAGCGATTATTTTGAGGACCAAGATTTTGCTGGATGAGGAAGACATCCCCAAGAGATGGTATAACGTTGGAGCTGACCTGCCGACCCCCCTCGATCCGCCACTGAATCCGGCTACCAGGAAGCCCCTGCAACCTCAGGACCTGGAGATCATATTTCCAAAGTCGCTGATCAGGCAGGAGGCGAGCACCGAGCGGTGGATAGACATCCCCGAAGAGGTACGGGATATCTACCGCCTCTGGAGGCCAACCCCCCTATTCAGGGCATTCAAGCTTGAGAGCGCCTTGAAGACCCCGGCCAGGATATACTACAAGTACGAGGGGGTCAGCCCTGCAGGAAGCCACAAGCCAAACACCGCTGTGCCCCAGGCCTACTACAACATGGTGGAGGGAATAGAGAGGATCGCAACCGAGACCGGCGCTGGACAATGGGGCTCGGCCCTTTCCCTTGCCACATGCCTCTTCGATATGGAGTGCACGGTCTATATGGTGAGGGCGAGCTACGACCAGAAGCCCTATCGGCGGAGCATGATGAGGACATGGGGGGCGGAGTGCATCCCAAGCCCGAGCGACAGGACCGAGTCGGGACGAAGGTTCTTGAAGGAGTATCCAAACACCTCGGGAAGCTTAGGGATGGCGATTTCCGAGGCGGTCGAGGATGCCGCCAAGCACGAAAATACCAACTATGCGCTGGGATCGGTCCTCAACCACGTCCTCCTCCATCAAACGGTCGAGGGCCTCGAGCTCAAGAAGCAGTTCGAGATCGCCGACGACTTCCCCGACTTCATCTTCGGCTGCGTCGGAGGGGGCAGCAACTTCCCGGGCATGTGCTTCCCATATATTCCGGACAAGCTGAAGGACCATAAGGAGATGCGGATGGTGGCCTGCGAGCCTACAGCCTGCCCGACACTGACCAAGGGGCTCTATGCCTACGACTTCGGTGACACCGCCATGCTCACCCCCTTGCTCAAGATGCATACGCTGGGCCACGACTTCGTGCCTCCCGGAATCCACGCTGGCGGCCTCAGGTATCATGGAGATGCCCCCCTGCTCTGCAACCTCGTAAACGATGGGCTGATCGAGGCCCGCGCATTCCATCAGAACGAGGTGTTCAAGGCTGCGACGACGTTTGCCAGAAGCGAAGGGATTATCCCCGCCCCGGAAGCGGCCCATGCCATCAAGGCGACCATCGACGAGGCCCTCAAGTGCAAGGAGTCCGGAGAGACGAAGACGCTGATGCTCTCGCTGAGCGGCCATGGCCACTTCGACCTATCGGCCTACGATGCCTACTTCGACGGCCTGCTTATCGACTACGAGTATCCGGCCGAGCTGGTGAGACAGTCCCTTGCAAAGCTCCCACAGATCTGATCCCCACAGGGAGCGCCGCTTAGGCTTCCTGATAAATCCGATCGCCGGCATGGGCGGAAAGGTCGGGCTCAAGGGGACGGACGGCCTCTCGAAGATGGCAAGGGAGATGGGCGCAGAGCCGGTTGCTCCAAAAAGGGCGATCGAAGCCCTGCGCCACCCCGGTCTTCGCGGCTCCATCCTCTTTCTCACTGCATCCGGCGAGATGGGCGAGGATGCCTTGAGGGAGGCAGGGCTCGCCCACCGGGTGGTCCATATGGCAGCTGACCCGAGCGGCCCAGAGGACACTATCGCAGCATGCCAAGCGTTCGTCCGAGAGGGAGCGGAGCTGATACTATTCTGCGGCGGGGACGGCACCGCCCGGAACGTTGCCTTTGCGTCAGGTGAGACGCCGATCCTCGGAATACCGGCGGGCGTGAAGATGCACTCGGGGGTCTTTGCAGTCAGTCCGAGGGCTGCAGCAGGCCTTGCGTTTCGCTACCTGAATGGAGAGCTCCAGACGAGGGAGACCGAGGTTGCCGATGTCGACGAGGAGAGTTACCGATCAGGCGTCCTCCAGACGAGGATATACGCCACTGCCAGAACCCCATACCTACCGGCGCTAGTCCAGGAGAGAAAGCAGGTATACTCCTCCCCAAGCGAGGACGAGTTCAAGCGCGAGATCGCCTTGTTCGCCAAGGAGTTCATGAGGGACGGATCTGCCTATATTATGGGCGCCGGGACGACCACCGAGAGCATCGCCAGGGAGATGGGAGTCGAGAAGACTCTTCTTGGAGTCGACGTCGTCCGCGAAGGAGAGACCATATTGATGGACGCTTCTGAGAGCGACCTCCTCCGGCTGATCGGAGAGATCCAAGGTGGGGGGGCAAGGGCGATGATCATCGTGAGCCCCATCGGTGCCCAGGGGTTCGTTCTTGGGCGCGGAAGCCAACAGATAAGCGCGGATGTCATCCGCTTGGCAGGTCCTGAGAACCTGATCATCGTCGCAACGCCTCACAAGCTGGCCGAGCTTTCCCACCTCTTGGTTGATACGGGCGACTGCGCTCTCGATTGCGCCCTCTCAGGAGAGCGGCAGGTCGTCTGCGGGTACCGGCTCGCCCAGCGAAAGAAGGTCATTGCAGCAGGCGACCTGCTCTGATGGTGGCGTTGAACATGGGATGGACGAGGATCTCGATCGCGATTGCGGATATCACGAAGATGAGGGTCGAGTCAATTGTCAACGCCGCGAACAACACGCTTCTCGGGGGAGGGGGCGTGGACGGCGCAATCCACAGGGCTGCAGGGCCGGGACTGTTGGAGGAGTGCCGCAATTTGAGGGGCTGCCCCACTGGAGAGGCAGTTATTACAGGCGGCTACAACCTGCCTGCCGCCTGGGTTATCCACACGGTCGGCCCCGTCTGGAGGGGGGGCGGCCACGGTGAGGATGAGACCCTGGCGAGATGCTACAAGAGCTGTCTCGATCTTGCGGTCAGCCGGGGCCTGAGCACTATCGCCTTTCCATCGATAAGCACAGGAGCCTACGGCTTTCCGCTTGAGAGGGCAGCACCAATAGCGATTCGGGAGATCGCCTCGTTCTTGAAGAGGGAGGAGTCGCTGAAGAGGGCGATCATGGTCTGCCATGGGAAGAAGGCCTTCAACTGCTACATCCGCGCGCTTCGTCTGCAGATCCGCCTGGAAGAGAAGAGTAGCCCAAACGCTCCCGAACTCGATTGAGATGCAAATAGGTAAGAATCCCGGTGGGGCGAGGGGTCAGTCCTCGGGCTCGCAGCGTAGACAGCGATATGGATCGAGAGAACTCCTAACGATCTCCTCTGGGATATTCACGTACTTTCTCACAAGCCCCACGAAGAGCTTCTCCTGCGTATGGAGATCCATGCCATAATGGTCGCCTAGGCCGATCTTCTCGAACTCGTGGACGATGAGCCTCATTTGGATCTTTGTTATACGGTAGGATGAAGAAAGGCTTGCCACGACGTTGATGTAGTATCCAACACCCCTGGGCTTCTCCGAAGAGACCGTCTTTATCATACCGCACTTGACGCAGTAGAGGTGAGGCCGAAGGCCGCGATCCCTTCCCATGTACTTCGAAGGGAGCCACACCTTCTCAGTCTGTCCGCAGTCAATGTGATCACATCCCATAACAACCACACATGTAGGACGAGCCTTGTCTATATATATCAATCGCAGGCGCGGCGAGATCGATTTGATCCCTCTTAGCTTTTTGAAATCAATAGTATCGTATTTAGGTAAATTTTAATGGATTAGAACCTAACATTTAACACATATAACTTTCAAGATAAGCGCATGCCAAAGCCCGAGCAGATCCCCATTCGAAGGCACTTGAGCCTGGGGGAGATCGACAGGAACATCAGAATGCTCGAAAGATATGCAAAGATCCTGAAGCGGCTCTACTTCATAAGGTATCGATATCAGGGTCTGAGCGTTGAGGAGGCGGCAAAGAGGGTCGAGATCACCAAGAGCGTTGGATACACCTGGCAGAACAGGTGGAACGAGATCGGATACGAGGGTCTGAGCCCCAGACATGCGGGTGGAAGGCCCTCCAGGCTGACCGATTTGCAGAAGGGTCACCTATGGGAGATTTTGAGAGATCGTGACCGATTCACAACGGCCGAGGTGAAGGAGATGATATTCCAGGAGTTCGGCGTCGAGTATACGCAAAAGCAGGTGAGGATGATACTGCGCAACCTTGGACTGGGGCATTGCAAGGAGCCTTGTCCCAAAAAAGGCGATCCGAGATGGAAGGAGATCTGTCGGGGGCTTGCCAACTGAGCGACGCAGAGCCTGCCGATGGAGAGGGCCTGGCCTTTCGAAGCCCCCGAGTTGTGGATGGAGCTAGGATCCACGAGCTTGTGAGATCGTCTCCACCTCTCGATATCAACTCGTCATATTGCTACCTCCTGCTCTGCAGCCATTTCTCAAAGACCTGCCTGGTTGGAGTTCTTGATGGGCGGATAATAGCCTTCCTATCGGGCTACATCCCACCCGAGAAGGAGGACGTCTTCTTCGTCTGGCAGATCGCAGTCGATGCGAACGAGAGAGGCAGGGGGATTGGAAAAAGCCTCCTATTGGAAGCCCTGAGGAGATCGACTCGATCCGGCTGTCGCTATCTGGAGACGACGATTACGCCATCCAACCGGACATCGAGGGCGCTATTTCGATCCCTCGCCAAGGCCACTCGGGCAGCCGTCCACGAGAGCCCTTGCTTCTCAGAGGAGGATTTCGGGCAAGCTGGGCACGAGGCCGAGATGCTAATTGCAATTGGCCCAATCGAAATAAAATAAGGTGATATTAATATGAATAATCTTAGCACAATCGATCGTCTTGAATCAAAGGTTCGAAGCTACTGTCGATCCTTCCCAACAGTATTCAATCGAGCAAAAGGAGCCGTCCTCGAAGACCAGCACGGCAGAAAATACATCGACTTCCTGGCAGGCGCAGGGACGCTGAACTATGGACATAATAACCCTGTCTTGAAGAGGGAGCTCTTGAAGTATATCGAATCCGATGGGATCGCCCACGGACTGGACATGGCAACAGAGGCCAAGCTGGACTTCCTGGAGGCATTCGACTCCTTGATACTGCGTCCCCGAGGTTTGGATTTTAAGGTTCAATTCACAGGCCCGACAGGCACGAATGCCGTTGAGGCCGCAATGAAGATCGCCCGAAAGGCGACCGGACGCCAGACCGTGGTCTCGTTTACAAACGGGTTCCATGGTGTGACGCTTGGATCGGTCGCGGCAACCGCGAACAGCTACTTCAGGGAGGGATGTGGTATACAGCCTCAAGGAACCGCCTTCATGCCATACGACGGTTACATGGGCGATGGTATCGACACCACCGAGTACCTCGACAAGATGCTAACCGATGGAAGCAGCGGCCTCGATCAGCCCGCGGCCGTGATCGTCGAGACCGTCCAGGGTGAGGGAGGAATTAACGTGGCAAGCAACGAGTGGCTGCGCTCCCTTGAGGAAGTCTGCCTCAAGCATGACGTCTTATTGATCATCGACGACATCCAGATGGGATGCGGGCGGACCGGCACCTTCTTCAGCTTCGAGGAGGCGGGGATATCTCCGGACATCGTGACACTTTCCAAGTCATTGAGCGGGTATGGCATGCCCTTATCCTTGGTGCTGATGAAGCCCGAGCTCGATATCTGGAAGCCAGGCGAGCATAACGGCACATTTCGGGGCAATAACCTGGCCTTCGTAACTGCCAAAGCCACACTAGAGCATTACTGGGTCGACCGGAAATTCTCAAACGAGGTCAAGAGGAAGGGAAGGATCATCAGGGAGAGGCTCGAAAAGGTCGCCAAAGAAGAGGGACAGGGGCACATCTCGACTCGGGGCCGGGGCATGGTCCAAGCCCTGGACTGCGAGACACGCAAGCTTGCTCGAAAGATCACTAGGAATGCATTCGAGAGAGGGCTGATACTGGAGACCTCTGGATCGGATGATCAGGTGGTCAAGTGCCTCATGCCCTTGACCATCGGCTACGACGAGCTAGGAAGAGGACTCGATATCCTCGAGATGAGCGTGGCAGAGGCGATAGGAAGCCTGCCGGTGAAGAGCTTGGGGAAGAGCCTTTCGGAGATCGAGGCCTTGGTATGATCGTAAGAGCACTCGCCGAGGCGGAGATGACGGGGCGGCGCGTGGTTGCCGAGAACTGGGAGAGCACACGCCTTCTGCTGAAGGGGGATGATATGGGCTTCTCCTTTCACATAACCACGATATACCCAGGGACCGAGACCCCCATCTGGTACAAGAACCATCTTGAATCGGTCTATTGCATCGAAGGGGAGGGGGAGGTGGAGACCCTGGAAGACGGCCGGGTCCACCCAATCCGCCCAGGGACGATCTACATACTGGACAAGAACGACCGCCATCTGCTAAGGGCAAAGACTGCGCTGAAGCTCGCCTGCGTGTTCAATCCTCCGCTCAACGGATGCGAGGTCCACGACGAGGACGGCTCCTATCCGCTGCAGGCAGAGGAGATCGTTTGAACTGAGACGACGGGAACTCAATTTGCGAAAGCCGCTTCCCAGTCACAGGCGTGAAATGCGTTATGCTTTTTGCATGTTCTAGCTCCGCGGAAGCGAAAACGCCACCAACCGGAACTAGGACACCCCTTTTGACCGCCACTGGGAAGACGCGCTCCATCATTTCGATTGGATCGTAGCTCGAAGGCCAGGAGGATGCATATGAGCTCGACTCCCTGAAATACTGAAAACATATCGGCTCACGGACCGCAAAGGATATATACATAATAAAATATCTTAGTATGTATGAGCGGATCTGCTGGAGCCGAAAAGATAGGTAGATCTTTCTGGGATCTTGTTCACGAGGACTTTGTGGAGCGCCACCCTAGAATTTTCTTAATTTTTTTATTGATATTAATATGTGCACTCCTGGTGCTCGCTGCAGCGATCTCCTCACATATCCTGGCGAGCGCATACGGCGATGAGGCAAATCCCCTCGAATTTACGGTGAGGCTTTCCTCATCCCTTGCCGCAATCCTCGATAAGCTACCAGCGAACCTAGGTCCCGCGGCAAGAGGATCGCTCGCGGAGCCGACGTCTGAAGGTGCAGCGGCGCCTCAACTGGATCTGCGGGAACGCCCAAATGATCGGTCAGTCGAGGGGCGCGCCCTCTATGGATTGGAGGCTGGCTCTTCGGCCGAAGCTCCGCCAGATGGCAAGGCTGCTCCTGCAGATCCATTAACACCAGATCCAGAAGCAACCGAGCCAATAGCACCAAATCCGTCAGCATCAGGTCCATTGGAATCGGATCCTGAGGCAATCGAGCCAATAGCACCAAATCCGTCAGC
>JAFGMR010000049.1 GCA_016927425.1 Methanotrichaceae archaeon
ACGATCATTATACACAGATTATGTGCACATACTAAATATATTTTTCGGTCCAATCATAATAGCACATCATGGTATTGAGCATGTTCCGGAATAGGCATGCCCGAGGAGTTCCTGGAGAGGCTATTTAAGCCGTTCAGCCAGGTGGACTCCTCATCAACCCGCCGCTATGGGGGAACGGGCCTTGGACTTGCCATAAGCAAGCACCTCGCGGAGATGATGGGGGGACGAATATGGGCCAAGAGCAGTACAGGCCTTGGGAGCACGTTTCACTTCACCATCTTGGCGCGGCCAGGGGCGCCCTCTCCGCACCCCGTAGGGCATTTTCTGGAGGGAAAGAGGGCATTGATCGTCGAGGGGAACGGAACAGCTAGAGAGGTGCTTGCCGCATGGCTTCAGAGCTGGGGAATGGCTGTGACCGCTGTCGGGGAGGCGACGCCCGATCTGCTCCGAGAGCCTTTCGACGTTCTCTTGATGGATTCAAACGTGGCTGAAGAGCTCGCATCAACTCTAGGAGATCGGCCGCTCATCCTGCTGAACCCGGTGGGCCAGAGGCACCGTCTCTCTGCGCTATCCAGGGCGAGATGGCTTGTCAAGCCAGTCAAGTACAATAGCCTCTTGAAGCACCTCGCCGATATCTTCCAGCTGGGAGATGGTCTGCCATCAGCAGAGCAGTCCTCCGTCGATGGGAGCATTGCGCGCTTTGCGAACCGTAAGGTCTTGCTCGCTGAGGACAATCCCGTCAACCAGAAGGTAGCACTCAAGATGCTCCAGCGGCTTGGAATCTCGGCCGATCTTGCAAGAAGCGGGCGTGAGGTATTGGAGGCGATGGAGAAAGCCGACTACGACCTGATATTCATGGATATCCAGATGCCGGATATGGACGGCCTCGAGACCACGAAGATGATTCGATCAACCGAAAAGAAGCGACCCTATATAGTAGCCATGACCGCTCACGCCCTGCAGGAGATCAAGGATAGGTGCTTAGATGCTGGAATGGACGATTACATGAGCAAGCCTGTGAGAATCGAAGAGCTCAAGGCACTGTTGGAGAGAATCCCCGAGTAGAAGCATATCCACGATCCAACCCTCGGATGATCGGACCATCTGCCCTTCAATATGTTATACGTACTTTATTCTGAAATAAAATAGATGGCTCAGGTCAATTTTGAGGATAGCTAGATATACTTGCACGTACAAAGGACATGTCATGAAGCTGCTGGGAAGGTCTCTGGAACGACGAAGCGATGTAGAGCTCGAAGCAGCCATGGAGATCCTTGGGGAGGTCTTCGGCCTCGGGCAGGGAGAGGTCGAGGAGATGATTCGGAGAAGGACAGAACTCGATCTCCCTCCCTTTAGAAAGCAAGCTGTCCCTTGCCGTAGAGCTCCCAGGCGACCTTCTCGATCGCATCCTCCCCCTTGATCTCAGCGCCGAAGTCAGAAAGATGCGCGATCCTCTTATCACCATAAGCCTCCTGGAGCTCATCCATATATCTGGACTGGGAATTGCGCCGTCGTACGCAGTACGAACAATCACAGTCCCCCTCCATCACGTGGTTGATGATGATCGAATTGACGAAAACACCGTGCCCCTCGACCGTCTCGATCAGCCGACGAGTCTCCATGACCGCCGCCTTCTCGGGAATGGTGACTGCTGATATGGTCGATATCGACGGATCCAAGAGAGCATCCCTCATCGTCTCCGACTTCGCCCGCAACCTCCTTGCCTCCTTTAGAATGGCATCGCCAAAGCCCGGCTCGAGCATGTTCAATATACCCATCCACTTGGACTTGATCCCAAGCAGGCGGGTTACAAAGCCTGTGGTCACATTTGGAAGCTGGAGAAGGGGGAGGACCATCGCGGTTGGGGCAGAGTCTATCACGACTACTGCATACTGGTCCTCCGCATACACGTCGTAGAGCTTTTCCATGAAAATCATCTCGGCAACGCCGGGAAATGAGCCGAAGTCCTCGGGCCTGACCTCCATCTCGAATAAGCCGAAGAGGGCTGTCAGCATATGCTTGTATCTAGAGAAGAAGCGCTTTGCCTCGCGGTCGATGTCCGGCTCGTAAGCGTACAGGTCGTCCGCAATCCTTCGAGGGTGTCCCCCGATCTCAACCTCAAGTATATCCGAGAGCGAGTGGGCGCGATCCATTGAGAAGGCCAGCGTATTGAGACCCTGCTTAGATGTCCAGAGCGCGGTTGAAGCGGAGCAGACCGATTTGCCGACGCCGCCCTTTCCAGCCACGTAGATGAGGCGCATGGAAACCTAAGAGACGCTTGGGGATTTACCTTTTATGATCTCATCGCCCTCCTGGAAAGTATAAATATAGCGGCATTCGATCTAAGATCGAAACGCGAGGATTCGGTCATGACGAGAAAGATCAAGGTCGAGGAGCTCACTCAGAGTCCCATCGAGCGGCAGGAGATCGAGCTTGTGGAGCGAAAAGGCATAGGCCACCCAGACAGCCTGGCCGACGGCCTGGCCGAGGAGATAAGCCGCGCGCTCTGCCAGGAGTACCAGGACCGCTTCGGCCGGGTCCTGCACCACAACACCGACAAGATACAGCTCGTAGCCGGAAGGTCGAGCCCGGCATTCGGCGGCGGGGAGGTAATCCAGCCGATCTACATACTGCTTACAGGGCGGGCTACGAGGGTATGCGGAGATAAGGAGATCCCAGTCGACACTATCGCCATCAGGACAGCTCGAAAGCACCTGGCCAAGGCCCTGATCAACCTGGACCTCAACCACCAGGTGATACTGGACTGCAAGATCGGCATGGGATCCGCCGACCTCTGCAACATATTCGATAGGGACGCCTTGGCCCTTCCAAGCGCGAACGATACCTCGTTCGGCGTAGGCTACGGCCCGCTCTCCGAGACCGAGCGGATCGTCTTCTCAACGGAGCAGTCCCTTCTCGATCTGAGGGAAAAATTCCCGGCCATTGGCGAGGACATCAAGGTCATGGGGCTCCGGGAGGGAGACGCGATCAGCCTGACCGTTGCCTGCGCAATGGTTGGAAGGTACATCGACGACATCGACCACTATGTACAGATCGAGGAGGATATCGTCCAGGAGCTGACTGACAGGGCCTCGGCGATGACAGATCGCCAGGTGGAAATCCAGATGAACGTGGGCGATAACGTGGAAGCCGGATCGGTCTATCTTACGGTTACTGGAACTTCGGCGGAGATGGGAGACGACGGAGCCGTTGGAAGGGGCAACCGCTCAAACGGCCTGATCACACCTTGCAGGCCGATGAGCCTGGAAGCCACATCGGGCAAGAATCCAATCAACCACGTGGGAAAGCTCTACAACCTGATCTCGACGCTCATCGCAAACCAGGTGGCAGAGGAGGTAGATGGCATAGAGGAGGTCCACGTGAAGATACTCTCGCAGATCGGAAAGCCCATTGATCAGCCGCATCTCGCAAGCGTCCAAGCGATCATCAAGGAGGGGAGGAGCCTCTCCTCAGTCGAAGGCCGGGCGATGGAGATCGTCGATGACTGGCTCGATAACATCCCAAAGGTCCAGCAGATGATATTCAAAGGAGAGCTTCCGACATATTGAGGAGGGAATTGCGGGGTGCGATCCCTCCCTCTTCGAACGTAGGTTAGGCCGCATTTTAGAAGTCGAAGAGGGAGCGCTGCCCCCTCCTGCCTTCCTCTGCCGGTGCATCGGCCTTTGCAGATGCCTTGCGGACCCTCTTCCCTCCACGCGTTGGCTCCCCCTGCTCGACATCTTTGAAAGAGGTATCCATCGGCAGGCGACCTTCTTCCGACATTCCATCGACCTGCTCGACATCTTTGCGAGAGGTATCCATCGGCAGGCGACC
>JAFGMR010000050.1 GCA_016927425.1 Methanotrichaceae archaeon
CCTCGCTATTCTGAGTGGGTGTGAATAGCAAGTGTCGGCGCCTTACTGCTGTCGTCTCATCATTCCTCCATGATTATCGATATATGGAGGTTCATCTCCGACTCTTCATGACGAGATAAATGGCTCATGCCTGAAATCTCCAACGATCCATACCCACACAATTCAGCGAAGAACCAGAAGATTACGGAGACTTATATTATCATTCATCTTGGCATTGCAAGATCACCCGATTTGTCAGATTTACCTTGCATTTATAATACTTTATTAATACTATAACCCGTTAGCCGAGATATGAAGCCTATGTTAGATGAGGGACATGATCTATGTAAAATATCATATCAATGGAAAGTTATTAATACTCTTATTACAACTAGCTGTATATGAAGTCCATGAAGTGCCCGAGGTGCGGTTACCGTTGGAAGGCGCGGGTGAGCAATCCCAAGGCCTGTCCTAGATGCAAGACACGGCTCGATTTCAAGCGAACGAGCCAGTCATGAATAGCTTGCTCGCTGGCCGCACAGGTCCCAGCACTTGCTTTGAGGAGGCGTCTTGTTGGGTTGCTTTCGTCTCCGTCAGGTTAAATGGGGCCAGGCCGGACTGATTTAAAAACTGTCCGAAGATGTTGCTTGTGGCGAAGAACTCGGCATAAGGCGGACGGTAGATATCCTGCAGGCTCGCGCTATATAGCTCTTGGATCCCCGATACCACTACTTGGCTTCCTCCTGCACCGGATAAGAGGGCATCGAGCTCCTGCAAGTCTCTATTGGACCTGTCCTCCTCTATTACCGACGACGACCTCATCTCTGCGGGAATCCCCGCCGCCGGCGCAAAGGCCAGGACGGCAATGAGGATTAAAATGACGAATCTCATAAGTTGCCCCCAACTGGATTAAGCCCCGGGCGTGATTCGAACACGCGACCTAGTGATTACAAGTCACTCGCTCTGGCCGGCTGAGCTACCGAGGCCCGCCTCCACATACTCCTCATATCCCCTTAAAGGCTTTGCCCCTTCTTGACCAGGTCCAGGAGCTGGCAGGTCTGGCATATGCCCTCTCCGCTGGGCTCGCCGCAACGCTCGCACGGAACGGCTTTAAATGAACCCTCCGGCTGGAGGTCGATGATCCTGGCAAAGCCTCTCATTATGGAGTACTTCGTTCCGGGGTGACGGTCCTCCAGATCGTTGATCATCTCCTTCGTCTCCAGCCGCATGGATCGGAGGATGTGGGGGCAGCTCTTGAAGGGGGTGAAGAGATCATGGGTTATGGCGAAGATGGCAACCTCCCTCTCGGGCACCTTGCGAAGGGGCTTGATGCGCGGGACCATGCCAGGTTGTGGACGCCTGGGCATGAGCCGAAATAGCCTATCGATATCACCTCTCAGGTAGTTGAGCATGACCGTCTGGGCCTCGTCATCAAGGTTGTGGCCTGTTGCAAGCGCCATTGCCCCCATCTCCCTTGCCGCCCGGTTGAGCAAAGTCTTTCTCAGAACGCCGCAGAATGTGCAGGGTGACTGTGTAGTCTTCCTTGCAGCGATCTCGTCGATGGTCAGATCGAACTCCTCATGAAAGCTGAGGGGAATGATTGGGATCTCCAGCTCTCTTGCGAGCCTCTCTGCCGCACCAAGCGTCTCCGTCCGATAGCCGGAGATTCCTTCATTGACGGTCAGGCCCACGATCTCGATATCGGGCCGCCGGGAGAAGAGCCTCTCTAAAACATAGAGGAGAGTCGAGCTGTCCTTTCCTCCGCTCAGGGCAACAGCGATCAGTCCGCCATGGCCGAGGAGACGATATTCGCGAATGCTCTCCCTGATCTTTCGAAGCACGTCCTCCTCGAAGTGTCTGGAGCAGAGGTGCATCCCCGAGTATCTCTGATATGCGATGGAAGGGGTGCTGCACTTGTCGCAGGGGATCATGGCAATCCCCGTTTCGCCGGATCTATATGAATCATATGAACCGTGGCCTATTCTTCAACTCCCTCTCCTCGTCGCCTCTCATCTGCCCATCTGAAAGCGAAGGAGCGCTGCCACCCCACCAAGGGCCTCCAATCTCTTTCCAGGCTCGAACTCTGAGCTGAATACGACGACCTTCCCCCTTCCGGCCATTACATGGCGGATTAGGGGATCCATCGCAGGAGTGCGGGCAAGCTCATCGACCACCATCAATGTCTCCACTGCTCCATAGTCGAGAGCAGTCCTCACCTGAGCCGGGCCGTAAGTGGCCTTGCCATCTCGAGAGATCTCTCTGAGGAGCTCCTCCATCAACCTGCTCTCCAGCGCCAGACGACTGTTCTCAAGGATGGTCTCGACTGCACCTCTTCGCAGCACCTCCTGGAATCCAGAGGATCCAATCGATGTAGCCTCGTCCATGGTGATGCGGCCTTTCAGGCCCGGACAATCGGCGTTTATCCTCTTTTGGAGGTCCTCCTTGGCAAAGCCAGGGCCTGCTATTATCACCTGGGCGTCGTCTCCAGCTGCCCTTTCGATCTCCCCTGCGACCTCTGAGAGGAACTGAGCTCGACGATCCTCCCCCGCACCTTTGCCGCTTCCCTTTCGGATCTCGGCCACGGTCTGCACTCCGAACTGGCGCAGAAGCCCAATGGTTGCCTCCCCTTCCTCAACCAGCGCAAGGACGAGACGAGGCTTGGAAGAGGCAGATACTGCTTCCTTTATTCGCTGGAACTCATCAGGCCTCCAGCGTTTGATGATCGACAGGTCTGACCCTACCTCGATGTTAAGCGTATGATATGCTCCAATGTCAGCCCCCGACTTTATTATCCCGTGAAGCCGAAGCCAGTTGGAGTAGATGTGAAACTCGATCGTCTCCACGCGAACTCCGAGGCGCAGTGTCCTCCTCTCCATCTTCTCCGGGCGGATCTTGTCGGTCACTGAAGAGGCCTTCCTCTGGGTCAGGGCAAAGACGAGGTCGCCAGGCTCTATCAAGTACTTGAGATGCCAGAGGTCATCCAGGCTTTCTGCCAATAGGGATATCTCTCCATCGTCGCCGCGCAAGTTCTTCTTCAGGACGCGCATGGTGCCCTTTGGGATCAAAAAGCTTAAATGGCTTGTGTGTGAAGGAGGGGCTCGTGCCGCCATAACTCAGTTGGTAGAGTGTCTGGCTGTTAAGCCTGCAGATACCAGAATGTCACAGGTTCGAGCCCTGTTGGCGGCGCCAAATCCTGGTCCGATTTTGGGCCTGTAGCTTAGTCCGGTCAGAGCGCTCGGCTCATAACCGAGTGGTCGCCGGTTCAAATCCGGCCAGGCCCATGAAGCAACCTTTCGAGCTATCACTATGCGTCCATCCTCATAATGCAACTGCCTCACGAAGGACGCGATCTCGTATCCTTTGTCTAAGCCCCTTCTCCGTCACGGCATCCACCCGACACCCAAGCAGCTCCTGAAGCTCCATGACAAGCCCTCCCAGGTCAAGAAGGCTCCTTTCAGGCTCCATATCAACCAGAAGATCGAGGTCGCTCTCTGAATCGGCCTCTCATCGTGCCACAGAGCCGAAGATGCGAACGTTATGGGCTCCATGTCTGGCAGCGATGGCAAGGATCTCTTCGCGTCGCTCTCGAAGCAGATCGTATATGCTCAAGATTATCGCTTCCAATAAATGGGTTGCACTGCAAAATATTTATTCCTTCTCCGGCGCACAGTGCAGCATTAATACCATTAGCATCTGAACTTCTGCCTGACCTCTAGGCCTGAAATCATTAACAGTTGGCCATATATCAGGGTCTCCGGACCGCAAGTTGGAATATATTGGCGCTAGGGGACGATGGAGGATGTTGTTATGAAGGGATGCGAATCGATCGCAGGAGGGGTGGTCTTCCTCTGGCTGCTCCTATCAATTGCCAGTCCTGCAGCCATTGGGGGGGCGTTGAGAGCCCCTTCGGATCTGCAAGCCAATAGGCAAGCGCCCTCAAGGGCGAGATATATTACTTCCCAGAGGGGGCTTCAGCCCTTCCGGACTTCTCAGCCCTAACATCTGTCGGCGAGATCCACACATCTGTCCTCAACGTATCGCAGAGATCCTTCGATAGCGGATTTCCAGGGGTCACGGAAAGGTTCGAGTGGTTTGCCATCAGATACACAGGCAAGTTCTACGTCGAGATGGGGGGATTATGCCTTTCGTCTGGCCTCCGATGATGGTTCACGGCTATTTGTAGACGGCAAGATAGTAATCGACAACGATGGTGTCCACACCACAAGGAGCGTTTCGGGCAATATCTATCTGGACAGGGGAGAGCATTTCATCGAGGTCGACTACTTCCAGAGCGTGCTCCTCTTCGATCATCTCGAAGACGTTGATGATCTCAGCCCGCGCCTCTTCTGGAGTTCGCCCCCGTGAGTGGCATCCAGGAATCGCGGGGACATATGCAACGAAGGTGCCGTTATCGTTCGGTCGAATGACCACGGACTAATTATTGAGGTGCATCGCTATGCCCCTTTTTGCCCTTCAGGATATAGCGCTTCTCTGCAAGAGGCTAGTCGGGCATCGGCAAGTGGGGTACAGCGCGCAGGGTGTGCTCCCCTCGCCGATCATGCTATGGCAAGCAGGATCTGCCATGCCCCCCGTGCTTGCCATGATATGGCCCCCGAGCATGGGCCTGACCCGACCTGATCCGCATAAGGCTGAGAACGAAGGGAGAGATGAGGGGGGGGCGAGCAAGGCCCGCCAGCCAGGCATCGCCTACTGCATCGAGAACGACGTCGAGATTGCTGAAAGCGGCGAGCCTTCTGGAGGGCTGAGCTTTTTTGACCTTCTTTTGCTTTCGTGCCTATGCAACAGTTCGTAACCGTCTCCCCGATTCTTTTACTACAATCCTTTTTTTTTCATTAAAGAAGAATGATAATGATATGTCAACAGTCTCATTGTTTGTCGAGATTGACCCAAAGGTCAAGCGCCGCCTGGCTAGCTCTGCCCTTGATGACGAGCCAATGGATACAGAAACCAAGGAGAAGATCGAAGAGGCTTTGAAAGATCTCGAAGAAGGCCGTTCGTTAACAAGCCAGCAGATTCGATAGATCCTGGAGTGATGGGCCGTATGATGGGGGTGCAAGGGACGGATCATCCGCTACCCTTTGGGCCCTGCCTCCCCCCAATTTGGCACAGATCGCCAAAGCAATTCCAGCCCGATGAGACCTAGATGGAGGCCTGTCCCGCCTCCTCCGGAGGCGAGTCCTTCCTCGGCTTCTGATTGGCCCTTGCGATTCCCTGCCACTCGACTATCTTCTTCGCGCTTATCCCTGATCGGTCGGCCAGGTCCTCTGGAGATGTCTTCAAGAGGTCCTCCGGCGTCTTTACTCCAGCTGCCTCCAGCTTCTCCAGGCTCTTTGGGCCAAGGCCCCTTATATCGACGAGGGCAGCCTCCTTTGGCACGTCCGCCTTCCTCGCCTGCCACTCCAGGAAGTTGCAATGGGGGCATCCCAGATCCCAGGGCCTCTTGCCCTTGTTTATGATCCGGATGTGGTAGAGCCCGTGGAGATCGCATATCTTCTCGGTGACGATCACGCCACCCTGGCGCGGCAGGGGCAGGGTGAATGTGCAGTTGGGATACCCCGAGCATCCGATGAACCGGCCGCCTCGACGGCTTCGCCTGATGATCAGCTCCGAGCCGCAGCTCTGGCACTTGCCTACGATCTTGTCCACCCGTAGCCCGTCCCTGAGCGAGGTCTCTATCTCCTCCTTGTGGCCTAGAAGGTCGTCGAAGACCGAGTTGAGCATATCCCTCGACTCCTCTATCACCTTATCCTCCTTGACCTTCCTCTCGGCGATCTGTGTCATCTCCTCCTCGAGGAGGCGCGTCATCTCGGGCTTTGTGATCGTGGGGGCATATCGCTCCAAGGCGTCCACAACGGCATTTGCGGTGTTTGTGGGGCGCAAGGGGTTGCCTTGGACGTAGGCCCGCGCGTAGAGCTTGCTGATGATGTCATGCCTCGTTGACTTGGTGCCGAGGCCAAGCTCGTCCATCAGCTTTATCAGCCTTCCTTGGCCGTAGCGTGCAGGCGGCTGTGTCTCCTTCGAGAGCACCTTTCTGTCAAGCACCAACAGTCGCTCTCCCTTCTGCAGCTCGGGCAGTATCCTCTCCTCAGCCTTGCTGTATGGGTAGTAGTAGCGCCATCCAGGCTCGACGAGCCTGGCCCCTCGGGCCCGGAATGGCTCTTCCCCAATCCTCACCTTGAGGTTGATGATCTCCCACTTGCACCTCTCGGAGAGGGTGGCAAAGAATCGTCGCACAACGAGCTCGTATATCTTCCACTGATCATCCTTAAGCTCGCCTTTGCTCGCAAGGGATGTTGGATAGATCGGGGGATGGTCCGTCGTCGCCCTCTTGCCGCGACTGGGGATCATGGGACCTTTGAGGAGCCTCTCGGCCTCCTCTTTGAATGGGCCCTGTAGGAACAGGGATGCTAACGCCACGAGATCGATGGAGGGAGGGTAAACGGTGTTGTCCGTTCTAGGATAGCTTATAAAGCCGTTTGTATAGAGCCCCTCGGCGATCCTCATGGCATTGGCCGCGGAGAATCCGATGCCGCTTGCAGCGCTGATGAAACTTGTGGTGTCGAATGGAGCGGGCGGCTTGTCCTCCCTGGACTTTACGTCGATCGCCTCGATCAGGCCCTCTGGCCCCATCCTATCGAGTATCCCTTTCACCTCTGCCTCATCCCAGATCCTGCCTTTGGCATGGCTCACCTGGACGTCCTTCTCAAGGTCCGCAAGAATCTCCCAGTAGGGACGAGCGACGAAGGCCTGTATCTCCTTCTCGCGGTCCACGATGAGGGCGAGGGTCGGCGACTGCACCCGGCCGACCGATAGAAACTCCTTGCCCAGCCGGCCCGAGGTAATCGAGATGAAGCGGGTGAGGGCGGCTCCCCATACCAGGTCGACGACCTGCCTTGCCTCTCCCGAGGCCGCAAGGTCAAAGTCTACCTCCTCGGGCTTTGCGAATGCCTTCTGTATCTCTTCCTTGGTGATCGCGCTGTAGCGCACTCGATCTGCGGGAAGGCCTGGATTGACCTCGCGGGCGATTCTGAGGGCCTCGACTCCGATCAGCTCACCCTCACGATCGTAGTCCGTGGCGATGGTGATGTGGTCGGCTTCCTTTCCCAGCTTCTTCAAGGCGGATATTATCCTCTCCTGCGTCGGCGTTGTTATCACCTCGGCACGGATTAGGTCCCGATAGTCCACCTTCTGCCAGTT
The DNA here is from genome assembly GCA_016927425.1 of Methanotrichaceae archaeon. Taxonomy (GTDB): domain Archaea; phylum Halobacteriota; class Methanosarcinia; order Methanotrichales; family Methanotrichaceae; genus JAFGMR01. The sequence continues at coordinate 7,198 of JAFGMR010000050.1, forward strand.
ATTGTAGCCAGGGGGATAGTCCACTCCCACGATGTGGCCGCTCAACCCCATCACCACCACATCTTCGAAACTGAAGGCTTCCACACCCGAGATGCGGTTGACCTTTGGGCTGATGCCTGCTAAAATTTGGGCTATTCGCTTGGCTGCATCGTGTTTCTCCGCGATGATGAGATGCATTCGATCCCCGCAAGTTCCGACATGTATAAGTATCTATCGTAACCACTCGTCCTAGAGGATTAATACCGCCTTGCCAAGTTGCTATTGATGCCACCGGTCTGGTTCGATCTGTAACCAAAAACTTAGCCCCCCCGTTTAATTATTATGAATTTACTGATACGGTCTTGCTACAGGCAATAATAGTAAAATTTTAAAATTGTGTTGTAGGATTTTTTCGTTGGCTGGTGAGCTAGATGATTAGTTCGCATCCTCTATCTCTCACTCACAAGCTTTAAGTAGATAAGGTTCCATCAAGAAGGCGGCGGGAGATTGTAATGGAATAACGAGGCTCTGCTTTATGGCCGCTGAGGAGGGTGGTCATATGGTCGCTCCAGGTGCCTTGTTCCGTTGCATTTCTTCTGTTAAAAGGTAAAGGAGGAATAGAACGTGTCTGACAAGATAGACCTATATAGCGACCGTGGAGTTCTTCTGAAGAGCGACGTAGATCTTAAAGAGATCAGTCCGCTGAAGAACGCCGCAATGAAGAAGCTCATCAACCTAACTAAGCGAACGGTGGCTGTCAACCTGGCCGGCATCGAGCAGGGCTTCAAGAAGGGAAAGGTTGGCGGAAAGGGAAGGGCCATCAAGGGTCGCGAGCTGAACTATGATGTAGTGGCCAACGCCGATGCAATCGCAGCGAAGATAAAGGCACTGCTGCAGGTCGAGAAGGGCGACGACACCGTCGTTCAAGTCCTGGGCGGCGGAAAGCAGCTGCTCGTCCAGATCCCCACTGCCAGGGTGGATGTAGCCTCCGAGTTCGTAGTGGGCATGACCGCAGCAGCCGCAGCGACGGTCGAGGCCTTGATCCAGCAGTTCAAAGCTGGCTATGCAGAGGCCCCCATGGTCCACGCCACCGTTTGGGGACAGTACCCCCAGACCGTCGGGATGGACGGCGGAAACATCGCATCCGTCCTCAACATCCCCCAGAACGATGAGGGCTTGGGCTTCGCTCTTAGGAACGTCATGGCCAACCACCTCGCCGTGATCACCAAGAGGAACGCCATGAACGCAGCCGCTCTCTCAGCCATCTACGAGCAGATCGGCGAGTTCGAGATGGGCAACGCCATGGGCATATTCGAGAGACATCAGCTCCTCGGCCTGGGCTGCCAGATCAACGCAAACAACATGCTCTATGAGACCGTCAAGAAGAACGGCAAGACTGGAACCATCGGCACGGTCGTCCACAGCATCGTCGAGAGGGCCATCGAGGACAAGGTCATAAAGGCCGGCAAGAAGTTCCCCTCCGGATTCACGATGTACGAGGCAAACGACGTCTCCATGTGGAACGCCTACAACGCAGGCGGCGTGCTTGCGGCAACGATGGTCAACTGCGGCGCTCTTCGAGGCGCTCAGGCAGTCTCGTCCACTCTGCTCTACTACAACGACCTGGTCGAGAAGGAGACCGCCCTTCCCGGGTGCGACTTCGGCAGGGTCATGGGAACTGCAGTTGGTTTCTCGTTCTTCAGCCACTCCATCTACGGCGGCGGCGGCCCCGGTGTATTCAACGGCAACCACGTCGTGACAAGGCACTCCAGAGGCTTTGCCATCCCCTGCGTGGCTGCAGCTGTGGCTCTTGACGCTGGCACTCAGATGTTCACCCCTGAGATGACATCCAGCCTGGTCGGCGCCATATATGGTGAGATCAAGGAGTTCCGTGAGCCGATCGTCTCGGTGGCGGAGGCCGTATAAGCCTGGCGGAATAAGATGGTCACTACTTCAGACACGGGTCCAGTCCAGGTGGAGATATTCCCTGGAAGGTTTCTTATGCCCGAGACGGCCCAGCACCTTCTCAATGAGATATACAGGACCGGAGGGGTCAAGAGGATAATGATCCAGGGTCCCAACCTGCCTCGGGCGGTCCCTTATGGGCCGGCTCGAGGAACCCCGATCGAGGAGAACAGGGATCTCCTGATCGAGGTTGGAGATCAGGCCTTGGAGCTCAGAGTCAAGGTGGGAAGGATTCGGCTGGAGCTGGAGGGCGAGGAGGACATCCCAAAGGTACAGGCGGCGTGCGAGCGAGCGCTGCCCTTCTCCTTCTCGATCAAGCGAGGGCGTTTCTTCCGAGATGTCTCCACGATCACAGACTACGCCAAGTACGGACGGGTGATCGAGGATAGGCGCATCCTGGGACTGATCGATCCGAAGGCCAAAAAAGAGAGAGATATGGCCTATCTGTCTGAGCAAGACGAGTGACACCTTACAAGGAGAGATTAAATATGGCATACACACCCCAATATTATCCCGGAAACACCTCTGTTGGTATCAACAGACGGAAGCATATGTCCGGCAATCTGGAAAAGCTCAGGGACATCCCTGAGGCCGATATCGTGTCCATCATGGGCCACAGGGCTCCAGGAGCCGACTACCCAAGCACTCATCCTCCCCTCAAGGAGATGGGTGAGCCCGACTGCCCAGTGAGGCAGCTCGTAGAGCCAACCCCCGGAGCCGCCGCTGGCGACCGTATCAGGTACTCCCAGTTCGCCGACTCCATGTACTTCGCCCCATCGATCCCCTACTGGAGATCCTACTGGGGAGCCATCAACTGTAGAGGCTGCGACCCAGGCACGCTGTCCGGCAGGCAGATCATCGAGGCCAGGGAGAGGGATATCGAGGCCTACACCAAGACCCAGATGGACAGCGAGATGACCGATGTGGCCCTCTGTTCCATGAGGGGCTGCACCGTTCACGGCCACTCCCTCAGGCTCGAGGAGAACGGCATGATGTTCGACATGCTCGCCAGAAGCGAGATGGGAGCAGACGGGAACATCTACTATGCAAAGGACCAGGTGGGCATCCCCCTGGACAAGAAGATCAATGTGGGCAAACCCATGAGCGAGGCTGAGGCCAAGAAGCGGACCACGATCTTCAGGGCAGACGCCGTGCCATTCAGCGGAACGGTCGGCGCAAGGAAGCCCGACGAGGCCCTGGAAGCACTGCATCACATGTGGGAGCGCAGGAGCCTGTGGGGATACAGGCCGGAGTGAAGGGGTGATTTAAATGGCAAAGCTTCACACTAAAAAGTTGTTCGTAAAGGCACTGAACAAGAAGTTCGGAAAGGACTTCGATCTAGCGAGCCAGAAGACCGAGTACAAGAGGCTGGGGCCTGAGCAGAACGCCCGTAAGAGGGAGTTCATGGAGGCCGCCAAGAAGCTCGAGGGCAAGCGTGGCATCTCCTTCTACAACCCCTACGTCCACTGCGGTGGAGTACCGCTCGGCCAGAGGCAGCTCGTTCCCTACAAGCTCTCCACAACCGAGTACATAGTAGAGGGCGACGACCTGCACTTCGTAAACAACCCCGCAATGCAGCAGATGTGGGATGACATCAGGAGAACCGTCGTAGTAGGCCTCGACATGGCCCACGAGGTGCTCGAGAAGCGTCTCGGAAAGGAGGTCACGCCTGAGACCATCAACAACTACCTGGAGATCCTCAACCACGCCATGCCCGGCGCAGCCGTGGTTCAGGAGCACATGGTCGAGACCCACCCCGGGCTCGTTGACGACTGCAACGTCCGGATGTTCACCGGCGACGACGACCTGGCCGACGAGATCGACGACCAGTACCTGATCGACATCAACAAGCTCTTCCCCGCCGATCAGGCAGAGCAGATCAAGGCAGCCATGGGCAAGACATCCTGGCAGGCCATCCACATACCGACGATAGTCTCGAGGACTTGCGACGGCGGAACCGCCTCCAGGTGGAGCGCCATGCAGCTCTCCATGACCTTCATCGACGCCTACAACATGTGCGCCGGTGAGGCCGCTGTGGCCGACCTGGCCTACGCCGCCAAGCACGCCGCTGTCATCCAGATGTCCGAGATGCTGCCGGCCAGGAGGGCTCGCGGCCCCAACAACCCCGGTGGCCTCTCCTTCGGCTTCATGGCCGACATGGTTCAGACCTCCAGGACCAAGCCCTGGGATCCGACCCAGGTGTCCCTGAACGTGGTCGCTGCAGGAACCATGCTCTACGACCAGATCTGGCTGGGCAGCTACATGTCCGGCGGTGTCGGATTCACCCAGTACGCAACAGCAGCCTACACGAACGACGTCCTCGACGACTTCAGCTACTACAGCTGCGACTACATGATGGACAAGTACGGTGGGTTCGCCAAGGCTCCGATGAACCTGGACGTTGTCAGGGACATCGCAACCGAGACCACCCTGTACGCTCTGGAGCAGTACGAGGAGTTCCCGACCCTCCTTGAGGACCACTTCGGCGGGTCCCAGAGGGCAGGAGTCGTCGCTGCCGCATCCGGTATCGGCTCTGCATGCGCCACTGGAAACAGCCAGGGCGGACTTGCCGGCTGGTACCTCTCCATGTGCGTGCACAAGGAGTCTCACGGCAGGCTGGGCTTCTTCGGATACGACCTGCAGGATCAGTGCGGTCCGACCAACGTCTTCAGCTACCAGTCAGACGAGGGAAGCCCGCTCGAGATCAGGGGTGCCAACTACCCCAACTACGCCATGAACGTGGGCCACCAGGGCGAGTACGCCGGTATCACCAGCGCTGCTCACGCAGCCCGCGGCGACGCCTACTCCATCAACCCCCTGATCAAGGTAACCTTCGCCAACCCAGCTCTGCTCTTCACCTGGGACGATATCCGCAAGGGATACGGCATGGGTGGAGCTAGGGAGTTCCGCGCTGCTGGCGACCGAAGCCTGGTCATGCCCGCTGTCTGAGCGGGTACCCTCTCCCTTTTTATTTTTAAGGGCAAGGATAGCGTAAGCTTTCTTTTGGCTACAAGGCCATTTTGGGGCCCTTCTCGTTCCACCATTCCCTATTGATTAGGCGCAGGTGGGGACGAATAGAGCTGTTGATGCTGTCTATCGCTAATAGTGCATATGCCTAATTAGGGACAGCAGATCGCTATGTATCGATTCTATGTGCCTAAAATAGTGGGATGTCAGGTTCCTCAAGTCAGGTACTGCTTGTACTTATCGAGAAGCCCGTAAACTCCGATGATGTCCCTGCCCTGTGTCCTCACTTCGTTGAGGTGGGAGGTGAAGAGCCCATCCGTAATCGCCCTTGGCACAGGCTTTGAGTACTCTGCCTGGATCATAAGATCGAGGCAGCGAGCCTCGGCCTCGTTGAGCTTCAGGGGGCTGTACTCCCCTTTGTGCTTCTGGAAGAGGGGGTTATCCTCATGCGGAAGCTCAATCGCTTCCCTTGCCAGGGGAGTTCCAGGTATCGGCTCGGCGATGCTCACGAAGACGTCGTCCAGCATGGCCTCGTCCAGGAAGTCGACCGTCTCCTGGAACTCCTCCCTCTCCTCGCCGGGATAGCCAACGATGAAGCTTCCTCCAACCTTCACCCCCACATCCTGGGCGAGCCTGACTGCGGCGATGTTGGCCTTTGCGGTCACTCCCTTCCTCATGGCCTTCAGGATCTTATCGGAGCCCGACTCCAGGCCGAAGAATACCCAGCCTATGGTGTAGTCCCTTACAGCCTCGAGCATCTCCCTATCCACCAGGTCAACCCTCATATCGGGGACCGAGAGGTTCCTCTTGCCCAAAATGGAGGAGAGGGCTTGCAAGAGCTCCAGAAAGGCATCCTTGTTCAGCTCCTTTTTATAGCCGAAGAGGTTGCCGGTTCCCCCGCTGATGGCAATCCTGCGTATGCCCTTCTCCTTTAAGGCCAGGACTTCCTCGATGACGTTTTCGAGGCTTCGACTTCTTATGCTCCGGCCAAAGAAGCGGGGGACCTGGCAGAAGCCGCAGCCTCCAAGGCAGCCCCTATGGGTCTCGATGTAAAGGTTTGCGCCGCGGACGTTCTGCTCCTTAAGGTCAGGCGGTATGATGGGCAGCGGGTGGTCGAGAGCGGCAGCTGGCCTAATCGGCGTCTTGATGATCTCATCGCCTCTTGAGAAGGCCAGGTTGGGGATACTCTGCCCGGGCCCATCCTCCACGAGCGGTATCACCGTCTCCTCCCCCTCCCCTGTGACGAGGGCCGTCGGCTGGAGCTCTCCCATGACCATCTCAGGCGAGATTCCCACCGGCCCTCCAACGTAGATCGTGTCCTGGCTGGCGACGAAATCCTTTATGCCCTGGTCCATCAGCTGAAGCGTGGAAAAGAGGCTTAAGAGGGTGACCTCGCCATGCGACTCGAGCTTTCGGGTGAGATTCACATCATGGCCCCTCTCTCGCAGCAGCCCACCGAGCACGAGCGATCCGTAGGTGTAGATGCCCGGCGATACGATTGTGACCAGCATCTCCCCTCACACCCCAAGGGCGTTGATCATCTCTATCAGCTCATCGAATGCCTCGACCTCCCAGTCGAGCACCTCTTCAGGAGTCATAGATATGCTCATCTCCCCGTCGACCGTGAGCTGATCTGGCCCGCGGCGGATGAGGCGGTCGACGCCGTCCCTTGTAAGCGCCCGGCGCACATCCATATCATGGGCCATGATCCTTCCTGGAAGGATCGCAGTCTCCTTGACCTCGCTCAAGTCGAGCTCATCGAGGTCCTCGATCGTAATCAAGCATCCGATCTCTTTCTTCACGGCAACGACGTTCACCTGGGGGCCGATTGCGGAGAAGATCTTCTGGAGCAGGGGGGCTGCAACAGCTCCCGTTATGATCGTTGCCCCCTTTCTCAAGGGCGCAAGCCTTGATAGGGCCTCTTCCTTCCAAGCGAGGGCGAATGGGGCTTTCGTCTCCGGGTCCCAGAGCGGGGTTCCAGAGACCCGGAATGGATAGTCTCGATTGGCTGCTGTTACGATCTCGCGAAACTCCTCGACCGTGTGGGGTACAACTCCTGGCATCAGCGGGGCATTTCCAAGTATCAAGCCCTGTTCTCTGCTATTTGCAAACCTCATCAAGAGAAGCCCCTTTGCCCCCATCTCCTCGAGGTCGTTGCAGGTCCTCTCAAGCTCTATTGAATCGTTCACCCCTGGGATTAGCACCGCTGCTGCATAGACGTCGCATGACTCGGAGAATTGGCGAAGGTTCGCGAGCGCGGCCTCTGGGTGTGGGTCCTTCATATAACGGTGGCGGATCTCCGGATTCGTTGAGAAGACGGTGAAGTTGACCTCCCTGACGCCCGCATCTATCAGAGGCGCAGCCTCATCGCCCCTGGAGAAACCCTTTCCGCTTGTGTAGCCGAGGGTTATGGGAAGCTCGCGCTGGCCGACCATCTGTGAGAGGGCCAGAAGCTCTGGATAACAGCTTAGGTCGCCTCCCCCGCTGATCGTGACCTTCTTTGGCCTCGTGCCATAGGATTTCTGGGCAAGCTCCATTGCCACCATCGAGAGAGGCTTGAAGCCGGAGTAACCCTCCATAATGGCTCGCGAGCAGTAGTCGCAGCCCTTCTGGAATGGCATGCAGTATTTGCAGCCGAAGGGCTCTACCTGCTTTACCCCCTTGAAGTAACAGTAGCTACAGAAGCCTTTGCAGTCCAGGCCGGGTCGCCCCCCCACGTCCGCCAACAGGTCCATGAACCATCCTTGAATGGGTCGGGTAAAAGCCTTTGGATGCCCTGCATAGGGAAAGCAATATGTAGTTCATTGAATACATATTCTCCCGATGGGGACGCTTGAGCTGAAGGGGATGGCTGCAGGATCGATCATTGCTCCGACTCCATGACGATTGCAATGCGGAGGTAAGGATTGTACATCAGGGAAGTGGAGTTGAGGAACTTCAAGTCGTTTGGAAAAAGGGTAGTGATTTCCCTTCCAAACGATTTCATCGCAGTGACCGGTCCAAACGGAAGCGGCAAGTCGAACATAGTCGACGCCCTCCTCTTTGCCTTATGCCTCTCGAGCTCCAGGGCCATGCGAGCTGAACGTCTTCCCGATCTTGTCTATCGGGGGGATAATGGTAAGAGCCCCGACTATGCCCAGGTTACGGTGAGGCTCGACAACGCATCTCGCGCCATCCCCTTGGACAATGATGTGGTCGAGATCTCGCGCAAGGTTAAGATCAATAATGATAAATACAATTCTATTTATTATTTAAACGGCAAGACATGCAGCCAGGGGGAGCTTCAGGATCATCTATCCAGGGCAGGCATCACCCCAGAGGGCTACAACGTCGTGATGCAGGGCGATGTAACCCGCATCATCGAGGTCAGCCCTCTCGAGAGGCGGCGCATCATCGACGAGATAGCAGGTGTTGCAGAGTTCGAGGAGAAGAGGCGAAAGGCTCTCGCGGAGCTCGACGTCGTCAAGGATAGGATAGATCGCGTCGACGTGATACTTGGCGAGGTGAGCTCACAGCTCGATAGGCTGAGGTTGGAGAGGGACAAGGCCCTTGCCTACCAGGCGAGCCGCGAGGAGAAGCGGCGGCAACAGGCCTATCTCCTCCTTGCAAAGCTGAAGGAGGCTGAGTCCGACCTATCCTGCCTCGCTGGCGAGCTGAAAGGGGCGCGAGAGGAGCAGGGCGCCCTCGCGCTCGCCAGGGCGAGAAAGGCAGAGGAGCTCTCATCGCTTGAGTCATCATTGCAGGAGCTAAACGGCAGAATCGCCCACAAGGGCGAGGAGGAGCAGATCCAGGTAAAGCGGCGAATCGAGGAGCTGAAGGGCGAGATCGCCCTGGAGGCCCAGAGGGCGGACTTCTCATCAAAGGCCGCGGAGGAGGCAGAAGCCCTCATCGCCAAGAACTACCTGGAGATACAGAAGCTCGAGCAGGAACTCACCGATCTCGTCGAGCGGCAAGGGCAGGTGGAGATCAGAAGGGCAAGCGTGCAAGGCGAGCTCGAGGAACAAGGGGAGGCGGCATCGGCTGCGCGCCATAAAATCGCCCAGGCGGATATCCGATACTCCGAGCTTCGCGAAGAGCTAGAGGATGCCCTCGGGAGGCGCATGAAGGCAAAGGACCGCCTTGGCGACCTCTTGCGAGAACGAGATCGTATCCTCGACTCCGCCCGCCGAGGATCTCTTGATCGAGATCGTCTGGAGGCGCTCATCTCACAGGACTTGGAGGCGCTCGATGCGGCGGATCGAGAGGGGAGGGAGATTCGCTCTCAGGTGGACGAGATGCACAACCGGGCCGTCCGTCTCGAACGGGAGAGGGACGATCTGGAAGGGGCAAGGCTTAGGGCAAGGCGCGAGATCTCGGAGGCCGATCGTAACCTTCAACGCATGCAGGGCGAGTACGCAAGGGCGGAGGCTCGCGCCCGCTCAGCCGAGGATCGCACTGGCTACAGCCGAGCCGTTGAGGCCATCCGCTCGGCGATGAGGCAGGGGGTGCTTGAGGGATTACACGGGACTATAGCGGATCTAGGCGAGGTTGACTCCAGGTATTCAGCCGCCGTCGAGATCGCTGCTGGAGCGAGGCTGCAGAGCATTGTTGCAAGGAGCGATGAGGACGCTTCGATCGCGATCGATTACCTCAAGCGCAGCCAGACCGGACGAGCCACGTTCCTTCCTTTGAACCGGCTGGCTTCGGGATCCCTGCCGGCAAAACCCCAGGAGCCAGGCGTTGTGGACTATGCGATCAACTTGGTGACCTTTGATTCCCACATGTTCAACGCCTTCTGGTACGTCTTTCGCGATACCCTCGTTGTAAGCGACCTGTCGACTGCTAGGCGGATGATGGGACGCTACAGGATGGTCACCCTTGAGGGGGACCTTGTGGAGAAGAGCGGGGCCATGACCGGCGGCCATTACAAGTCTCGCGTCAAGTTCGCCGCCGACGAGAGCCGTCGCCTGGTCGAGTTCTCCGAAAGGCTCTCGTCGGTCGAGGCAGAACGTTGCACACTTCTCAACAGGCTCGACTCGTTCGAAGAGGCCCTCTCCAGAGTGAAGCGAGAATTGGAGGGGCTCGACAAGGAGATGTCTCGTCTAACCTTCCGCATTGAAGAGCTGGAGAACGGAAGGAATCGCCTTGATAGGTCGCTTCAGGAGAGGAGAGGACATCTCTCGCAGCTGGGGGTGGAGTTGACACCGGCAAAGGAGCGGCTCGCATTGTTGGATGGGGAGATCGAAGCCACGAATAGCGAGCTTGCCGGCCATAACCGAAAGGTAGAGGAGACCGAGGCAATGCTCGGCGACTCCGATATACCCAGGATGACATCCCTAGTTGAGTCGGCGGAAGGAGAGATGAGGCGGCTCGAGTCGAGGATCAAGGAGCTGGATGGGGAGATCATGAGGAACCGCCTCCGCGAGGAGAGCCTGGCCGAGAGGCATCGCGAGCTCTCCGCGCGCAAGGAGGACCTCGAGGCAAAGCGAAGCGAGGCCCAGACGAAAGAGCAGGCCTCGCTCGCTCGAAAAGCTGAGTTGGCAACGGAGCTCGCAAAAATCGCAGAGCGCGAAGGCCAGATAGAGGATGAGCTCTTCGGCCTGAAGGGTGAGCGTGGCCGATTGCTCGATGGGATCCTCTCCGCTCAGAGGGAGATCGACCGCATGGAGAGGGAGGTGGATCGCCTTGAGGCAAGGATCACCGCTTCATCCGGTGCGGAGGTGGAGACGATGTCGACGGTCCAGGGTCTCAGGGCGGAGATCGAGGCTTCGGGGGTGGATGCGAACGAGGTGCCTCCGAGATCGGAGGTGATAGGGCAGAAGATCCGGGCGCTCGACCGCGCCATGCAGGAGATGGAGCCGGTGAATATGCTTGCCATCCAGGAGTTCGAGCACGTAGAGCAGCGAAAAGAGAACCTCACGGCGCGAAGGGACACGCTCCAGACGGAGCGCGAGGGGATCATGAACAAGCTGGACAAGTACGATAGGATGAAGAAGGAGGCCTTCATGGTCTGCTTCCATGAGATCAACGCCAACTTCAAGGAGGTCTTCAATGAGCTCTCCGGTGGCGAGGGGGAGCTCGTGCTGGGGGTTCCAGACGATCCACTTTCCGGCGGACTGACGATCAAGGCCCGTCCGGCGGGAAAGGTCTTCCATCGTCTAGAGGCAATGTCCGGCGGCGAGAAGAGCCTGACTGCCCTCTCCTTCATATTCGCCATCCAGCGGTTCAGGCCGGCTCCCTTCTACGCCATGGATGAGATAGACATGTTCCTGGATGGGGCCAACGTCGAGAAGGTGGCAAGGATGATCAAGAAGATCTCCTCCAAGGCCCAGTTCCTGGTAGTCTCGCTGAGAAAGCCGATGATACAGAGGGCGAGCTACACCGTAGGTGTGACCATGCAGGAGAAGAACATCACAAGCGTGACTGGCATATGCATGAACTGAAGGGCGGAGGGGATCTCTTAGACCTGGAGGATCCCACAGAGGTGCTCCTCGAGATGGCCCGACGAGGGGAGGTCGATCCCTGGGATATCGATATAGCTCGCATTACCGAGCGCTTCTTGGAGTACCTCGACTCCATGGAGGAGAGGGATCTTAGGATCCCGGCCCGAACCCTTCTCTATGCCGCAATCCTTCTTCGAATGAAATCCGATTCGATGGAGGAGCCGGAGGACGAGCTCGAGGAGGAGCCGATCGAGGAGTGGGTCGAGTCGCCGTCCGGCAGTCTTCCAAAGCCCCCCATCAGGAGGCGAACCAAGAGGCCGGTCACCCTCGACGAGCTGATCTCGGAGCTGAAGAGGGCGGAGATGGCAGGCCGACGGCGCGAGGCGCGCTATGCCCTCATACAAGAGGATGAGATCGATGAGATCCAGGACCTCTCCCATGAGGAGGGAATCGAGGAGAGGATAGCTTCCCTCCTGTCCCTCGTGGATGAGCTCTTCGATGTGAGCGAGAGGGTCTCTTTCCAGGAGGTCGAGGGGGGGGACAGGGCTCTAAGCTACATATCCCTGCTCTTCATGGCCCAGAGAAAGCATCTCTGGCTTGAGCAAGAGGAGCTCTTCGGCGAGCTCTACCTCTGTCGCAGGCTAGATGGATCATAAGCTCGGCGACGCAACCTTTTTGTTGAGAATTTCGAAAGGGCATGCTGTGGTGGATATTTGTTAGAGGATGGGAATTCCAGGGGCAAGGCCATTGTCGAGGCCGCTCTCTTCGCAGCGGGAAGGGGCCTCTCGCTCTCGGAGCTCTCCAGCCTGACTGGGATCTCCAAGGAGGCGGCGCGCGCAATCGCCGAGGAGCTCTCTGAGGACTTTCGCCTGCGCGATTCAGGTCTAGAGATCCGATCCTTAGAGGATAGGTATGTGATGCAGGTTCGCGGAACTCTCGCGGCGGATGTGGTGGCGGTAGCCCCCAGGGAGATGGAGGCTCCCCTCATCAGGACGCTCGGGGTTATCGCCTATCGCCAGCCCATCATCCAGAGCGATCTCGTGCGCATACGCGGAAACAAGGCCTACGACCACGTAAGGGAGCTCGAGCGAATGGGGCTGATAGCAGCCGTTAGAAGCGGCCGATCCAAGGAGATCAGGACGACGAAAGCATTTGCCGACTACTTTGGCCTCGAGTCCGACCGTCCTGAGTTCATCAGGCGGACGATGGGCCAAGGCAGGAGGTGCATCGGCGTAACGGCGATGTTTCGCTCGCTTGCGGAACGAATAGGGCTCGACTTCGTCGTCGTGAATCCCTATAGGCCAAGCGCAGAGGACCTGGAGGCCTTGGGGGAGATCGACCTCCTCGTCCTCTCCCCCGGCTACGCCGAGAAGGCGAAGGAGCACTATTCCGGGGAGATGGTCGAGGCAGGTTGCAGGACGCTCTCAGAGCTTAAGGAGGGCGCGGAGTTGATCTCGGGTGCGATCGCGGACTGTCCCGATATCGAGCCCCTCCTCGGGGAGATCGACGCCATCCTATTGGAGTATCGGGCGCGTGCCAGGGGCCTCCCCCCCATCCATCCCCTGACATCGATTGCCGAGGATCTAGCTAGCGACCTTCATATCCCCTTGGATGACGATGGCACAACCGTTGCATCGAGCTCCTCCGGGCAAGTGGCCGATATCCTCGTCCCGGTCCATCAGGACTACGGCATGGATATCGTCGAGAGGATCAAACAGAGGTATGAGGCCCTGCTGGAAGGCCTTTCGCCCTCGCGGTGAGGCCGTCTCTTTCATTAACCATCGGGTACATAGATACAGCTCATGCCGACCTGCGAGAATTGCGAATCTTCGGTGGATGAGACGCTGGAGTATGAGGGTCGAAACCTCTGCGAGGACTGCTATCTCGATGCAGCCTCAAGGATACGGGCGTGCGACCCTTGGGGGGAGCACTCCAAGAAGACGTTTCGGGAACAGCACGGGCTCAAGGGGACTGACGGCCTGACCGATCAGCAGGCTGAGATATACCGTCTCATCGAGTCCAAGGGAAAGGCCACTCGAGAGGAGATCCAGGCGGCGCTTGGCATCTCTCCAATGGAGCTTGAGAACCAATTTGCATTGCTGAGGCATTGCCAGCTCATCAAGGGCAGGCGAGAGGGAGACCTGGTCTACATAGTGCTCTGGGAGTGACCTCGATGGGAGAGGGGGCATTGGAGGGGCTCGATCTGCCGCTCACCCTCGGCCAGAGGGCGGCAGACTGGGTGACCGACACCGTTGGCTCATGGAGTTTCGTCCTTTTTCAGACGATAGTCGTGATCGTCTGGGCTCTGCTGAACATCACCCATCTGGTCCGTCCGTGGGATCCCTATCCCTTCATCTTCATGAACCTGATCTTCTCCCTCCAGGCGGCCTATACCGCCTCATTGGTGATGATCAGCCAGAACCGCCAGGACGAGATGGCCCGACGGATGGCAAGGCACAACTACCTCCTGGATATCAAGGCAGAGGAGGAGGTCCGCGCAATCATCGCGAGCCTGGAGAGCCACGACCGGCTTCTCTGCGATGTTCATCAGGATCTAATGGAGATCAAGGCCGAGTGCAGGGCGATGAGGAGATAGCATTGAGATTTATGTACTCGGGGCTTTCGAGATAAAATCAAGAAGGGGATATGCAATGCCAAAGGAAGAGGCAAAGATAGAGGGGATCGGTCGCATCTCGGTTGAGGGCTTTAAATCGCTTGCAAAACCGGTCTCCTGCGAGATTCGCCCTCTCACCATACTGGCGGGCCCAAACAGCTCTGGGAAATCGAGCATCATGCAGCCGATGCTGATGATGAAGCAGACCCTCGAAGCAAGCTACGATCCAGGGGCGCTCTTGATAAACGGTCCAAATGTTAGATTTACCAAGGTCGATCAGTTCCTCTCGGTTGCACCCCGCAAGAAGAAGAGGGAAGGCTTCATCGTTAAGATCTGGATGGGCGATGATATCTCGATCGAGGAGACTTTCAAGAAGGCTAAAGGGCAGGGGATCCTCATTGAAGAGGCCATCTATGCTGATCGGATTGACGAGACCAGATTGCGCCTCGATATGAGCCACGAGGATATCCTCGCTGCGAATCCTCATCTGAAGCCGTTCTTTGATCGAATTGCATGGATGCACGGTGCGAAGGGGACGAGGATTGGACTCGATGTTGTCAGAAATCGTTGCTTCCTTGAGATCGCCTTTAACCTTGTTGATGAGTCCGCCGGAGTCTTCCAGCTACTCCAAGCATTCCCAGAATTCCCACGATTGCCAGGGGGCGAATCCATCGAGAGCTGCATCAGGGAGATGATCCACGTTCCCGCCCTGCGCGGAAATCCCCGAAGGAATTATAATATTGCGGCAGTTAGCGATAAATTTCCAGGACTATTTTCAGAATACGTTGCAAGCGTGATAAATAGCTGGCAATCGGCGAAGGATCCTCGCCTCGAAGAGTTGAGAAGGGATCTTGAGGTGCTCGGGTTGACCTGGAAGGTTGAAGTGCTGCCCGTCGATGATACGAGCGTAGAGATACAGGTGGGCCGCCTGCAGCATGCAACAAGAGGGGGAGCAAAGGATCTCGTGAGCATCGCTGATGTAGGCTTTGGGCTCTCCCAGACCTTGCCTGTGCTCGTTGCCCTTCTCGCCGCAAAGCCAGGTCAGCTCGTCTATATCGAGCAGCCCGAGATCCACCTTCATCCAAGCGCCCAGATCGCCATGGCCCAGGTGCTCGCCACAGCGGCCAGTAGAGGGGTTCGAGTGGTCGTGGAGACCCATAGCTCGCTGATCATCAAAGGAGTGCAGGCAATCGTTGCCGAGGGCAAGCTCGATCCGAAGATCGTCAAGCTCCACTGGTTCAAGAGAGGGCCGAAGACCGGCGTAACCGAGGTCTTCAGTGCAGACCTGGACGAGGCCGGAAGATTCGGGGAATGGCCCGAGGAATTCGCTCAAATAGAGCTGGAGGTAGAGGGGCGTTATCTCGATGCGGCAGAGGCTCGATTGAGGGGCAGTTGACTTGGCTTCGAAGAGGAAGCTGGTCATCGATGCCAGCGTTGCAAGGGCTGCAGGCGGGGATTCGGCCGAGCATCCCACATCGAAGAGCTGCCGGGATCTCCTGAGGGCTGTACTCAAGATCAGTCATCACGCGGTATTCTCTGCCTCAATCAAGGCCGAATGGAATGATCACCAATCTATCTTTTTTAGAAAATGGAGAAGTTCGATGATGGCAAGAAAGAAGCTCCACCTAATTGACGTCCCTGAGGACACCATCTTGAGGAGGAGGGTCGAGAGATCGGATTCCGGCACAGAAGCCATGATGAAGGATATCCATCTGATAGAGGCGGCTCTTCTGTCGGAAAAAAGGATCATCTCCTTGGATGAGGAGGCCCGTTCCTATTATGCCGCTGCCTCGGATCGAATAAAGGAGATCAAGAGCGTTTTATGGGTAAATCCCGATATGCAAGGGGAGGAGGCAATCCAATGGCTCGAGAGGGGGGCCCCGGCCGATCACAACCGCCGATTGGACCAATATCATCGATGAGGTCAAATCATGCCTGACGACGAGCGCCTAAAGAATGCGAAGTTCCTCTGTCACAGGTTCTGCCCGCCATCTTGCATCCTCGATAAGAGCCTCGGCCTCCACGAGAGGATGCTCGAAGTTCGCCCCCATTGGTCGGTTCAAAGGAGGGAGGAGCAGCACAAGAGGATCGATCTGGGGGAGAAGGTGCCCTTCGATATCGCGCTTCCCCTGCCGGCAAAGGATCGGGGCTTTGCCGAGACCGCCCTTGGCGTAGAGCTCTTTCGGGAGATCTTCGAGTGCCAGCACTGTGGCAGATGCTGTTCCACGCCAGGGGCGGGGCTTGTCCTCGAGAACGGCGATTTCGAGCGAATCGCAAGGTTCATAGGATCGCAAAAGCGGCTCAAGTCGCTCTGCCGCCGCGATAAGGATAGCGGCTGCTGGATACTTCGCCAGCCCTGCCCTTTTTACGATCGCGGCTGCACCATCTATCCAGTGAGGCCTCTTACGTGCTTTCAGTACCCACTCCATCCGCCACTCAAGGAGATGCCCTATCACCTGGCGGTCGACGCCTTCTGCCCGGCAGCGAGGAAGCTTGCCAAGGAGACCCTTGGCTGGTGGATCATATGCGAGGGCAACTGGGCGAGGCTGTTCGGCTCGGGTCGAGAGAGCCTCAAGGGATCTGTCTACAGGCGCATCCCCTAGGGAGGGGGCGCGCCCGCGCCGTCGATATCGCATGCCCAATGCCTGTATCGCAGTCCATCTTCCTACCGTTTCTCACGGCAAAGCTGCTCGCAGCCGATATCACATCCCTTTCCCGGGTGTCGCATGGCTTATATGGGCGCCCGTAATCTACTGCACTCGGTGAGCTTGCGTGATGGGATTGAACGACCTGGGCTTTGAGGTATTCGAGGAGATGGTGGACTTCGCCGAGGATCTCCAGGTGGATGTGATGGAGCTGGAGAACGGCGCTGTTGTCCTGGACGCCGGGGTGAAGGCCGCCGGAGGATTCGGAGCTGGGATCTATCTCAGCCGCATATGCATGGCCGACCTTGCCGATATCCAGATAACTTCCATGGATCTGGGCAGGGCGAGCCTTCCCGCCGTCCAAGTTAGCACAGACCACCCCGCCCTCTCATGTATGGGATCCCAATGCGCCATGTGGCAGGTAAAGATGGGCAAGTACTTCGCAATGGGAAGCGGGCCTGCTCGGGTGCTGGCGGGGATGACCAGGGACCTCTACGAGAGGATAGGCTTCGAGGAGTCCTCCGACGTCGCGGTGATCGTCCTGGAGTCGGACAGGATTCCCGACGAGGACGTGGCAGGCCATATCGCAGAGAGGTGCGGCATAGATCCGGGGGATCTAAGGATAGCGGTTGCCTCAACCGACTCGCTCGCTGGCCTTGTCCAGGTCTCCGCAAGGGTGGTTGAGACCGGCCTCCATAAGCTCTTTTCAATGGGATTCGATATCACAACCATCAATAGCGGTTGGGGCCGCGCACCCATAGCTCCCGTCGTCGGCGATGCCACCATGTGCATGGGGGCCTCGAACGACGCCATAATATACGGAGGCGAGACCTACTACAACCTGGCTTACGAGGATATCGAGGCCCTTTCTGACTACCTTCGGGCGATGCCTTCCCTTGCATCCCGAGACTACGGCGTCCCCTTCTACAAGACGTTCAAGGCTGCGGGCTTCGACTTCTTCAAGGTGGACCACAACGTCTTCGCCCCAGCGAGAGTTGTCATGAACGAGCTCTGTAGCAGGCGTACGATGGTCGCGGGAAGGGTCAACATCCCAGTCCTGATGGAGTCGTTCCGTTTAGAGTTCATGGAGGAGGATTGACCGGCCTCGGTCGCCCAAGAGATAGATATGCTTCAGGTAACCTTCCTCGGAACGGCGGGCTCTCTTCCAACGCCGGAGAGGAGTCCCTCCGCGGTCCTCGTGAACAGGGAGGGCGAGCTCCATCTCTTCGACTGTGGGGAGGGCACTCAGCGGCAGATGATGCGGGCAAAGACCGGGATGATGCGGCTAGGCCACATATTCCTCAGCCATCTCCACGCCGATCACATACTGGGCATCCCAGGGCTCCTGGAGACGATGGCATTCCAGGGCCGAACCGAGCCCCTGACGATAGCTGGTCCCGCGAGGACATCGAGCGTTATGAAGCTCTTCTCGGCCTTGGGTTGCTGTTCTAAAAGCTTTCCAATCGAGGTCCTTGAGCTTGCGCATGGCGATGAGATCTCCATGGATGGCTACCGAGTTCTCGCTTTGGAGACCTACCACAGCGTGCCGAGCCTCGGCTACTGCCTGGTTGAGGATATGAGGCCGGGAAGGTTCAATAGGAGCCGTGCAGTCGAGCTGGGAGTCCCGCCTGGCCCACTTTTCGGCAGGCTTCAGCGCGGGGAGACTATCGTCCTCGAAGGGCATTCGATCAGTTCGGAGGAGGTCATGGGGCCACCCAGGCCCGGACGCAAGCTGGTCTACTCGGGCGACACAAGGCCCTGCCCAGCTATCGAGGAGGCGGCTAAGGATGCGGACGTCGTCATCCACGACTCGGCGCTGGCAGACGATATGCAGGACTGGGCGGTCTCCACCAGGCACAGCACCGCAGGGGAAGCAGGCGCCCTCGCAGCAAGGGCTAAGGCGAGGCTGCTTGTGCTGACGCACATAAGCTCGCGCTACTCGGAGGATACAACGCCGCTCCTCGAGGACGCAAGGCGGCACTTTCAAGATGTGATCGTTGCGACGGATCTGATGCGCATAGACGTCCCCCTGAGGGACGATTGACTCTCTCCGTACTTCAACCGCGAATGAACGCTAATATTCTCCTCTATGGGGAATTTCAAACTGAATAATGCACTAGCGCTCCTTCTTCAGGGCCGCCATTACCTCGCGGCTGAGCTCGTCGTCCCTCTCCTCGATTGCCGCCTCGAGCGACGCGGCGATGCTATCGAGCGCCACCCTCGCGCGCCCCATATCCATCTCGCTGCTCTCATGGGCGATCCCTTCTCTCATCAGGTGGTCAATATGGTCCGGCGACATGTGAAGGGCCTGCGCTGCGGAAATAGCCCTCCCGTACATCTCCATCTCTATGTAGTACTCGAGCCCGTCGCGGTAGAGCCTCTCCGCCTCCTCAGGGAGGCCTGCATTCTTGGCGATAAGGGCTGCCCAGAGGTAGTCGCCAGCATCAACTAGCACCTGGATGGCCTTCTCGAAAAGGCCGTTGTCCTTTGCGAGCATCGCCGCGAACTCCACCTCGCCTGCTTCGGCGAGGATGTCGACTCCCGCCTCCACCAGACCCGGAGAGAGGCTATGAATGTTCTCTATGAGGTACGAAAGTCGCTCTTGAGAATTCATATCATGAAAATCGAGATTCAATTGCTGATCCACTCCATCTCTTTATCCTTTTTCTCCTCGATCCATTGCCCAAGGCCTTTCATCTCTCGTGGAGGAGGTCATAGACCACCTTTGGCTCGACGCGAGCCGTCGAGTCGATCGAAAGCGGCGTAATCGATATCTTCCCCTCCTGATAGACCGCCCTCACGTCGGTTCCCTCCCTCTCTTTGCAGATGAGATCGCCTCCTATCCAGTAGTAGGGACGGCCCCGGGGATCGAACCTCTCCTCAACAGAGGTTCGAAAGATCTTTCGCGCAAGCCTTGTGACCACGATCTCGGTATCATCGGTGGCGTCTATCGGCAGGTTGATGTTGAGGATGTCGACCCCTTGGGGAAGCCCCTCATCGAGCACTCGTCGAGCCACCCTTCTTACAAGCCTCTCCGCCACGCCGAACTCGTAGGGAGAGCTATGGTGGTTGTCGAACTTGTCCCCTTGATCCACTACCTGGATGGATGCTACGATCGCCGGAATCCCATAGCTTGCCGCCTCGAGGGCTCCGCCTATCGTCCCGCTTGTGGTCACTGTGTCGGTGCTGATATTCTCGCCCACATTGATCCCGGAGAGGGCTAGCTCCGGCATCTCCCCTTTCATCACAGCGAAGAGCCCCAGGATGACTGCATCGGTCGGCGTGCCGCTTGCCGAGTAGGCCTGGGCCTCAGGCCAATTGACCTGGGTGAGCCGCAGCGGCTCGAAGACGGAGACCGAGCGTCCAACGCCGCTCTTCTGGCTGGAGGGGGCGACTACCACCACCTCTCCGAGCCCCTCCACGCTCCTCGCCGCAGCCCTCAGGCCTGGGGCGTAGATGCCGTCGTCGTTGGTGACGAGTATGCGATTCATCGAAGGCAGTCGGTTATCCTTGGTATAAATAGGTGCGGAAATCCTGGATTCAGTGTCTTCTGATCTTAACCGCGGTCCCGTATGCAGTAAGCTCCGCCGCCCTTGTGCCGATCTGGGATGTCGCAAACCTCATGTTAACGACTGCATCTGCACCCTTGCGAGCTGCATCGTCCGCCATCCGGCTGACCGCCTGGCGACGGGCATCTTCGAGCATCTCCGTATACTCGGATAGCTCGCCTCCGAAGAGGCCCTTCAGGAAGGCCACTATATCCTTTCCCAGGTGCTTTGATCGAACGGTGCTGCCGTATACCACACCGATGATATCGAGCTCGTATCCCGGCATCCCTTCAGTCGTTGTGATGATCATCTTTCATGCCCTCCTCCATCCCCCTCCATCTCCCTTATTTCCATGGGCTGCATCTCCCTCGTCCTCTGTTCGTAGGCCTTGATCACATCGGTCCTGGTGATTATCCCAAGAAGCCTTCTCGAGTCGTCGCTTGCGACAACCGGCAGCCTTCCAATGCCATTTTTATACATAATGTCCATGGCGAGCTTCACCGATTGGTCTGGGCGGGCAAAGATCACGTTCTTCACAGCCACATCCTTGACGAGGGTTTTTGCCTGATCCTCGGGGGGCACCTTTCTCACGTCATCGAAGGCGATCATCCCCACTAAGTCCCCGTCCTTCAGAACCGGATAGCCGGTGTAGTTGTACTTGGCTATTGCGTCGCGCACATCGAGTACGGTCGTCTCCGGCGTTACCGTGGTCACCTGGCGCTGCATGGCCTCGCCTATGAGGATGCTCTCGAGCACTGGTTGGGGCGCGTCCAGGAAGATGCCCCGACGCATCAGGCGGATCGTGTACATAGACCCTCCCTTGAGAACGATCTGGGCAACGGCAGCGCTCAGTATGCAGGAGATTATCAGCGGGGGCAGGCGGCTGTAGTTGCTCGCCATCTCCGGTATCATCACGATGCAGGTCAAGGGGGCTCTTGCAGCACCTGCGAAGAACGCCCCCATCCCCAGGAGGCCGTAGGCGGCGGGGGCTGCAACCATGCCAGGAAAGGCGTGGTAGACCGTGATGCCGAATGCCGCACCGAGCATCGACCCCAGGTAGAGGGTTGGGGCAAAGAGGCCTCCACTCCCTCCCGAGCCGACTGTAAAGGAGGTTGCGAGCACCTTTGCGGCGACGAGTAACAGGAGGAATGCCACCAGGCCGTAGGAGCTATCGGGAGTAACGGTTCTGAATACGTGGTTTATGCCGTCATATCCAACGCCCATTATACCATAGTCCAAGAGGTAGAGGCCGCTGATGCCAGCAACGATGCCGCCTGTTGCAGGCTTCAGCTCGTTTTTAATGGGAAGGCGGGTGAAGAGGTCCTCGAAGACGTAATATGCCCTCACCCAGATGCCTGCCAGAAGGCCGAAGAGCGGTCCAAGGATGAAGCATATCGCAAGATCGTATGTGGTGAAGACGAACTTGGGAAGTATGAAGTCCGGGACGGGATGGATGAAGCTTGCAGCGACTGCGTTTCCCACCACTGCCGAGAGGAGGACTGGCACTGCATCCGAGGCCGAGAACCTGCGGGATATAACCTCCATGCTGAATATGGCCCCTCCCATCGGGGCGTTGAAGGTCCCGGCTATCCCAGCCGCAACACCGCATGTGGCGAGAACCCTCATCTCGCCGCCGCCCAGCTTGAGTATCTGGCCTATGGCAGATCCGAAGGATGCACCTATTTGGGCGATTGGCCCCTCTCGACCGGCGCTGCCGCCGCTTCCCGCTGTGATCGCAGCTGCGGTTATAACGAAGAGGCAGACGCGTTTTCTAATTAGCCCCCCCCTCTTATGCACGGCCTCCATTATCACCGGTATGCCGTCTCCCCGCGTCTCGGGAGCGATAGAATAGACTATGGGGCCCACGATCAGCCCGCCGATTATGGGGAGGAGTACAACGAAGTAGGGGCTAGGGGCATGGCCGAGGAGGCCTGAGAAGAAAATGGTTTTTACGAACTCGATGAGGCCACGAAAGATCACCGCCCCTAGTCCGCCCACGGCTCCGACGACTATTGCAAGAAGGGCGATGAATACCCACCGGTAGTCCTCAGAAATATCTCTGATGGGATCCCCCGCCTCCAAATTGGGCGACAATATCTATAAACGCCTTTTGCCCATGAGATCGCCGCGCATGGCGACGTGGATCTGCGCCGAGATTTGAAACGAGAGCATCCCTTCGATCTCTGCGCTAGGAAGCGTCGAAGAAATCCATATTGCGTCTCCAGCCAGGCCGGAGCGCTTTTATCCCTCGGTTTTGTGCGCTGTGTGCGTAACGTCGAATAGCTCCATCATACGTCTCCGGCCAAGCTGGAGCTGCTGGGCAACCTCTCCAGGTCGAACTCGATCTCCACCCTATCCCTATCTGCGGCGAGGGATACCACGATCAGGTGAAAGATATACCTCTGAGTACGGCGGCCGTCTGGAAGATGCACTCCACAGGTCCGAAGCTTCGCCAGGCTTGCCATCTGAAGGGCAGGGCCGCTTTGGAGGAATAGCAGTCCTGGAAGGTTCAGCCGATCGTGTCCGAAGGTGGGGTAGCGTTCTTCGATCAATCCCTCGAGCTCCCGCCTTGATATCTCCACGGACTTCCCGCTGCCCGTAACGACGATCGACCTCTCCTCGGCTCGCACGGCCTCCACGTGAGATCGTAAAGCTCCAAAGGCGAAGTTCATCCCCCGGCCGTGCACCTCCGGCGGCAGCAGCTCTTCGAGTTTGGAGATGAAAGGGCGCAAGAGCGGGCTTGCCCCGGCAAAGAAGCTTCCCGGGAGGTTCTGGATCTCGGGGCTCACTCTGGCAAGGTCCTCCCTGCTCAAATGAACGGTGATCATATGGAAACTTCTTCGCCCATCGAAGATATCGCTGTTGGGCCGTCGCCATCCCCGAAGCATCCTCTCAGGTCGAAAACGATCCCTTCTTGATTGGGCGGCCAGAAGATGAGGAAACCTGGTTCGGCCTCGGGCGGAAGACTGTATATCTGGTATCCGGAGACGTTCCCGCAGGGGGGAATCGCGGGCCCCAGCATCTTGAATTCCTGAGGCGAATAGGAGATGCCTCGTCGATCGATGAGGTCTGCGAACCGGCCGTATCCGCATTCAGATAGCGGGATTGGATCGTCCATCAGGCTCTGGAGCCCATACTCCACGAGGACCTTATCCCCGCCCTCCGCCTCGAATATGGCAGCTATCTCCACCGCGAAGGTGCCAACGGAAACGCGGTCCTCGGGCGAGGCTAGCGTCCCGGGCGGCGTAACCTCCTGGTCCAGCCTCACGGACTCCACTCCTCGATGAAGGAGGATGGTGGGACCTGCCTCTCTGCTCATGGGAAAGGCAAGCGCCCCCGCCTTGGCCTCGCCAGGGGCTAGCGTCGTAGCGCAGAGGGGGTTGTAGAGACCTCCTTTCATCCACGGCAGGGGCGAATGCGGATCTCCTCTGGAGTCGATCAGCGTGAAGTCTTCGGGCCTGACCTCTACCTCGGTCCATAGGGGGTTATACAGTATCATCCCAATGCTGAGGGTGTTGCCCTCCGGAGTCTGCTGAAAACTATGCAGGTCGGTTACTGTCAGTTCGATATCGACTCCGTATGCGATCTCAAAGATGCTGGGCAGCTCTTCCATTGGGATAACCTGCTTTGCAGAGCTCTCCATGTAGCCGTTATTGCATGCGGTCATCAGGACCACTGCTATAAGAAGCGGGCCTGCCATGCTCGCCCCTTCCCGCATTAGCTTACTCCCAGATCTCATTCGACCGACCAATTTTGATCACTTACTAATTAATCATATCTATTTATGCTTTTTGGTCACAGTCGCGAATCTGCCGGCTCCCAGAGTGTGGGATCTTCGGCGGATTGGAGTGGGCGGTTTTACCCACGGCTCTTCCCAGAATCGGGCGGGCAGGGCCTATCGGAGAATTCCCGCGCGAAACGCTCTTTATGTCCTGGTGGATTTGTGATGATCTCTAGCATATCGATAACCATGATGGCACGAGGGCTCAAAGGCGCCTTAGCTTTACTTCTTCCCCCACAAAACCTTCATGACTTTCGGTCACCCATGAGCATGAAGATGCGTCCCAAGTCATTTTTGCACCAAACGTTTCCGAGGGCCTATTGAGCATCATGCCCAAGCGTAGGCTTCATTCTGGCGGAGGAGATCGCCCTCTATCCGTCCGCATCGTGTGATCATCGCGCAGTGATTCTAATTTTTATGATGATCACAGGATATTTATACCATCCTGAGAGTCGCGATATGCGTTCCTGCCGGCTGATTCCGTCGCCGCAGAGGATGCTCGTCAGCATATTTCATTTCTATTAATTTTTATAAAGTATATTCTAAACAGCGGACGCTTGAAAAACAAATTATTTATATGATTAAGTATTTGTATCATAAAAAAATTTGGTGATCATCATGAGGGAATCCACCGTCAAGGTTCTGGACGACAAGGACATGGAATTTGTCGAGACGCTGCGAAGCCTGGGCGTGCCGCGAAACGTCTCCACTCTGATAACATACCTCGCAAATGTGGATGAGGCGTCATCGAGGGAGATAGAGATGGGATCCGATCTCAGGCAGCCCGAGGTGAGCATTGCCATGAGGACGCTTCGCGAGAACCAGTGGATAGAGGAGAGGGAGGTCAAGAGGGAAGGAAAGGGAAGGCCCATGAAGGTATACTCGCTGCGCGCCCCCATCGAGGATATAATAAGGCATTTCGAGGAGGAGAAGCTGCACGAGTCGGCGCAAGCCATGGAGAGCATCCAGAGGCTCAAGGAACTGATCTCCACATCCTAATCCCTCTTTCTCGGCGCGGGGGGTTTTCCCCCTTTTCCGGCTTTATTATTCCGATCTCAGCCCTTGGCTGACTGTATTACTTCGACCGCGATCTTGGATGCTATCCCCCGCCCTAGGGAGATCCTCGATCCCCCAACATCTATCACCACGGGGCCGCCAAATGGCTGACACACTATCTTCCTAACCTTCCGCCCTTCTTTGATCCCCACGGATTCCAACCTCTTCTGCCATCCCAAGCCTCCGGCTAGGGATTTTATCTCCAGTATCAAGTTGCATGGAGCCTTGTTTAACATCATCAAGATCGGTTGGTCTACCCCTTAGACATCTATAAATCTGGCGGTATCAGAGCCTGACGGGGATTCCCCTCTCCGCCAGATACCTCTTGCAACCTTCAATGGTCCATTCCTCGAAGTGGAATATGCTTGCAGCAAGGGCGGCAGAGGCTTTCGTCTCCTGGAAGACTTCCAGCATATGCTGGGCGTTGGCGCAGCCGCCCGAGGCGATCACGGGTATATTGAGATTGGAGGAGACGGCTCCTGTCAGGGGGATGTCGAAGCCGTCGTAGGTGCCGTCGCGATTCATGCTGGTTAGAAGTATCTCCCCTGCCCCAAGCCTCTCCGCTTCAGAGGCCCAGGCGATGGCATCGATGCCGGTGAACTCCCTTCCACCGTAGATGGAGCACTCGTACCAGCACTCACCCTCAGGTGAATCGATCACGATCCTCCCTTCCTCGCGGCCGAGGCGCCTCTTTGCGTCGATTGCGACTACGACGGCCTGGTTTCCGTAGCGGCTTGCGATCTCCGTTATGAGCTCGGGCCGTCTTATGGCTGCTGTGTTGAGGGTGATCTTGTCGGCTCCGGCCTTGAAGGCAGACCTCGCATCCTTCATGGAGCTGATCCCGCCTCCGACCGTCAGGGGGACGAAGACGGAGCGCGAGGTCTTTTCGATCACATTCACCATCGTGTCCCTGCGCTCATGGGACGCGGTGATGTCCAGAAAGACTATCTCGTCTGCCCCCTCCAGGTAGTATCGGGAGGCAAGCTCAGAGGGATTCCCGGCATATCTGATCTGTTTGAACTCTATCCCCTTAACCACGCGACCATTGGGCACGCCGAGGTCGCAGTCCAGGCAGGGTATAATGCGCTTTGCTAGCATCTCGTTGACCTCACGAAGTTCTCCAGTATCATAAGCCCCTTAGGGCCGGACTTCTCCGGGTGGAACTGGGTGGCGCAGAGGTTATCCCTCGAAATGACGGCAACTATATCGACCCCATGGTTGGTGGTTGCCACAACGAGCGAATTATCCGCAGGGACGCAGTGGTAGGAGTGGACGAAGTAGAAGCGATCCCCCTCGGAGATTCCATCGAGGATCTCCACCTTCGAATTGATGGAGATATCGTTCCATCCCATCTGTGGGATCATCACATCGGCCGGGAGCCGGATGACCTCGCCCTCCAGCCATCCGAAACCGTGTGCTTCAGGGCTCTCCTCTGAGCGCTCGAAGAGGACCTGCATGCCGATGCATATCCCAAGAATCGGAACTCCTTTTTCCAGGGCTTCTCTAAGGTTTCTCTCGAAGGGGCCGAGCCTCTCCATACACATCCCAAAGGAGCCCACGCCCGGAACAACGATGCCATCTGCTTTCTGCAGCTCGGAAGGTTGGGTTATTATCTGGGGACTGGCACCTATGTGGTCCAGGGCGTTGTAGATGCTGAATAGGTTGCCCATTTCATAATCGACTATGGCTATCATCGAACTCCTTCCGGCTTAACTCTGCCGGAAGGGCTTTCCCAAATCTTCTATATACCCTTAACGCTTTTCGGGACTCAACACCTTTCAGGAATCTACGCCTTGTGGACTTCTATGCTTCGGGGGACGGTTGATCGAGAAATCTCATTATGAAACCTTATGAAAACATCTCAAATATCGATATATAGGCAAGTCCCCTTCTTACCCGTGCCCAAGCAATGTGGTCTAGGATGGGTCTTCCTTGGCCGCTGGCTTGAAGAATTATAAAAGTTATAGGTGTATATCATGAATCTCAGACGTCCAAATGCCAACGATGCTGTGGGAACGTTCAACAGATCCAAGAACGTCGTGCCGATGTCCGGCCTCTGTACCCGCTGTGTGGATGGATGCAAGGGTGGATGCGATATCTGGCTCTCCTCCTTCCGAGGGCGAGAGGTCCTCTATCCGGGGCCGTTTGGGGAGACCACCTCAGGCGCGGACAAGAACTACCCCTTGGACTACTCCCATCTGAACATCCAGGGCTATGCCGTTGGGGCGAAGGGCCTGCCGGATGGGGTCGAGGGAAATCCCGATACGGCAGTTTTCAGCGATGTCGACACCGAGACTGCTTACGGCTGGGATCGCAAGGTCAAGATGACGATCCCCATCTTCACCGGGGCGCTTGGATCGACCGAGATCGCCCGCACCGGCTGGGAGCACTTCGCAGTAGGGGCCGCTATCTCGGGAATCACGCTTGTCTGCGGCGAGAACGTATGCGGCGTAGACCAGGAGCTCGTGCTCGACTCGAATGGCAAGGTCGCCAAGTCCCCGGAGATGGACCGGAGAATTGAGACATATAACAAGTATCACGAAGGCTACGGCGAGATCCTCGTCCAGATGAACGTGGAGGACACGAGGCTGGGCGTAGCTGAGTACGTATCCTCCAAGCACAACCTGGAGACGATCGAGCTGAAGTGGGGCCAGGGGGCAAAGTGCATCGGAGGAGAGATCAAGGTGAAGTCGCTCGAGAGGGCGAAGGAGCTCCAGAAGAGGGGCTACATCGTAAGGCCCGACCCTAGCCTCTCCGAGGTGGAGCGGGCATTCAACAGTGGCGCTATTCGCGAGATCGAGCGGCATTCCAGGCTTGGATTTGTGACCAGAGAGGGCTTCCAGTCCGAGATCGATCGCCTGAGGGATCTAGGCTTCAAGAGGATAACCCTCAAGACCGGCGCCTACTCAATGACGGAACTTGCCATGGCGCTTCGTTATGGGTCAGAGGCAAAGATCGACCTTTTGACGATCGACGGGGCGCCCGGCGGGACAGGAATGAGCCCCTGGCCAATGATGAACGAGTGGGGCATCCCCACATTCTACCTCCAGTCGTTGACCTACGAGTTCTGTCTGAGGCTGAAGGAGAGGGGCTTGAGGGTCCCGGACATCGCCATGGCCGGCGGATTCTCTTCCGAGGATGGCGTCTTCAAGGCGCTCGCCATGGGAAGCCCATTCGTCAAAGCTGTGTGCATGGGCCGGGCATTGATGATCCCGGGGATGGTTGGAAAGAATATCGGCCACTGGATCAAGAGCGGGGACTTGCCCAAGAACGTGAAGAAGTATGGCGACACGCCTGAGAAGATATTCGTAACCTGCGAGGAGCTCAGGGAGAAGCTGGGAGGCGAGATCAAGGACTTGCCCATGGGTGCGATAGGCATCTACACCTACTGCCAAAGGTTCAAGACTGGTCTGCAGCAGCTCATGGCTGGAAGCCGGAACTTCAGAGTTTCCACGATCGGCCGCCATGACCTGATGGCCCTCACCGAGGAAGCGGCGAAGGTCTCCGGAATCGCATATGTGATGGACGCCTACAGAGATGCTGCCGAGGGCATACTCGACGGGGAGTAGCGGGCCCCTTGGATGATCCATCCCCCTAACGATATCCCACCCACCCTCTAGCTAGGGGGGGTGGCCTCCATCGATGAGGCTTGGCGAATGAGATCGCGACATCACAGGGCCTGCATCGCACGCGCGTACGCAGCGTGTTCGGGCCGGCCAAAAGAATCCATCTATATATGTATATGCATAGGTCTATATATATCTAGATAGTTATGCGTAGGGGTAACCGATACTTCGGCATATCACATCTGCAAACTGCAACTGTAATCGATCCAATCTGCCTGAATCCCAATAAGCAAAGTTTATATGTTATAAATGGCCCAAACCGGGGACATCATCTAGTATAAATATATTGTCAGAAAGATTTAAATACCACTACCTAAATGTGGCCTCTTATCTCTATGCAGATAAATCTTTGGGTCAATCTGAAGAGGCTGATTTAGGTATGTCCAAACCCAATCCTTTTGAGACTGCGCAAAAGCAGCTCGATGTATGTGCTAAGATTTTGAACCTAGACGCTGGCGTGCACCAGATGCTGAGATGTCCAATGAGGGAGCTGCACGTCTCCATCCCAGTTAAGATGGACGACGGCTCCACCAAGGTATTTCAGGGCTTTAGGGTGCAGTACAACGATGCACTGGGGCCGACCAAAGGCGGCATAAGGTTCCATCCCGAGGAGACCGTGGATACCGTCCGGGCGCTCGCCGCCTGGATGACGTGGAAGACCTCCCTTCTGGACCTGCCGCTCGGCGGCGGCAAGGGCGGCGTAATATGCAATCCGAAGGAGCTCTCGACAGGTGAGCAGGAGCGCCTATGCCGCGGCTACATCGACGCCATCTGGCAGTTCATCGGCCCCGACAAGGACGTCCCTGCACCGGACGTCTACACCACTCCCCAGATGATGGCCTGGATGATGGACGAGTTCTCCAAGCTCTCAGGAAAGAACAGGTTCGGCGTCATCACAGGAAAGCCCATATGCGTGGGCGGATCCTGGGGCAGGGGCGATGCGACAGCTAGGGGAGGGATGTTCACGATTCGGGAGGCTGCAAGGGAGCTCTCCATCGACATGAAGACGGCAACCGTCGCCATCCAGGGCTATGGGAACGCGGGTTGCCATGCCTCCTTCCTTGTCCAAGAGATGTTCGGGTCCAAGGTCGTTGCGATCAGCGACTCCAAGGGCGGCATCTACAACCCCGCCGGCCTCGACATCCAGGCTGCCTGCGGAATCAAGGGCGAGACGACTTCGGTCGTAAACACCCCCAACGTCCAGAAGATCAGCAATGAGGAGCTTCTGGAGCTCGATGTCGACGTGCTCATACTCGCAGCCCTCGAGAACGTGGTCACCGCCGAGAACGCGCCTCGCATCAAGGCGAAGATCGTGGCAGAGCTTGCAAACGGGCCCACAACCCCTGAAGCGGACGAGATACTGCACAAGAAGGGGATCCACGTCATACCCGACTTCCTCTGCAATGCAGGCGGCGTCACCGTATCCTACTTCGAGATGGTCCAGAACATGTCCATGTACACATGGACCCTGGAGGACGTCTACGAGCGGCTGGACGTGCGGATGACCAACGCCTACAGTAAGGTCCTCGAGGCCTCGAAGAGGTTCGGGATCGACATGCGCCAGGCCGCCTACACCGTGGCAGTGGAGCGCGTCGTCGAAGCCATGACGAGCCGGGGCTGGGTCTAGAATATTTTATCGATTAGTAAAAGCCTACGTCGGGATGGAGTGAGCAGCTCCATCCAGCGCTTAATCTTAAAAACGGATACCCCGCAGCTTGCTGCGGGGTGCGCCGCCGTTTAACTACGCAACCTTCGAAATCTTTTCTCGATATACCGATGGCTCCAGGGCAGTGTCCTCCCTCACGCAATCTCCCCATAGAACCCCGTGATGTCGAAGTACACGGTGCGCGAGCTGGCCTCGGTTATATTCAAGTCCATCTTATCATAATACCTATCCCCTTCGGTGACTAGGGACTGCCCTTCCAGATCCCAGTTCGTGCCCTGCTGGCCAAAGTGCTTCCCCAGGTAGTAGTACTCAGCTGCAACTCCGTCCCTATCCCCGAAGGCATTTTGCACCTCAACCGCATTCATCGTGCTGCTGCCGTCGCCCCCTGTGAAGGCGATATACCCTCTGAAAAGCAGGATATTTGGATCCCATCTTTCGGCTGTGGCAGGATTCGATGTCGGGTCGTACCTCACATCGAGGCTCTCAAGCATCTCCTTGGTCCCATATTCCCAGGGGATGGCGGAGATGACCTCGAGGTTGAGGGTTCCGTTTACCTCTTCCAGGTACTCTGCCGATGAGGCTATGAAGATCATGCCGCTTTTGCTGGAGTTGGAAACGCCCATCACTCCCTCACGCCCTCCTATGTCCACGACATATGGCTGCGCATCGGTGATCCCAAGGTCGAGGAGGATATCAAGGATGTTTCGACTCTCCTGACCGAGATCCGGAATGGGAGACCCAGGTTCCAGGTAGCCCGAGATCAGAGCCTGTACGCTCTCGCTGGATACGATCACGTCGAAGTGGAAAAAGTCATCTCTAGCGGTTATATTGTACTCGTCTGAGCCGTTCAGCTCAAATGAGATGCTGTACGGGCCGACGTTCATCTGTTCCGTGGCCCCCTGGGTGGCGGATATTAGGAGGCCCAGGGCCAAGAGGACCAAAATTCTGTTCATGATAGTAACCTTTAGAAGATGCAATCGCCCTCTGGAGATAAATAATTAGCTTCTGCTCGATCGATCACAGCGGGATGTGCGGGAGAGCCAATACAGATCCCTCGAATGGAATCGCCGCGAATCCTTCTGCGTCCAGCCGCCTGAGCAGGCGAATTTGCCTTCCGGCCAGGGGAAGTCTGCGGCTGGATATGTGCTGCACATACTCCGCCGGTTAACGGGCGCAAGGGACTGCCTCGCAGCATTCATTCCGCCACGCGCGGTCGAACAGGGGTGCTTATGCGATAAAATGGGGCGAGTGGGATGAAAGAGTCACAATCCACTTAATCGAGGGTCGTATCTGGCGGGAATTGGGCTATTAGGATCCGGCCCTCAGGTTGCTGCTGCCCACCCTTCGACGTTGCGTGTATCGAGGCTGAAGTTGATGCCAAGAAGGATCACTCTTCGACCGCTTCTCCGATAGGGCTCGTCATAGCCCTTC
>JAFGMR010000051.1 GCA_016927425.1 Methanotrichaceae archaeon
ATATATTGGTAAAGGCGCTCAGGGCGATCGCTGAGGATGGCAAAAAATATATAAATTAATTACAAGATGATGGTTTGAATGAGCGAAACGATCTCGATTGAGCTGGGCGAGTGGCAGGAAAAAAGGGAATCTGGAGCCACCCTTCCAGATGATCCCCATATCGAGGTTATTATCGATGAGCTACGGAGATCACATCAAATTGATATAAATCCCACAAGATCTGGAATTAGGGTCAAGGCATTTTCCTATGTCGGGCGGATCGGCCTTGGTCGAATTCAAATTACCATACTGCCAAAGATCCCGATCGATAGGCTCCTTAATCTCCTTCATTATGCGTACGGCTTCGGGGATCTAAAGCTCTTCGATCGGGTGGGGTGGGAAGAAGGCGATCCTCTCTTCCAGGACCTGCTCGTGAATCAACTGGTACGGGAGACTAAGAAGATCCTCTGGCGAGGAATGCATCGAAGATATACGAGAACTTGTGAGGATCTTAGAAGCCCTCGGGGAAGGATAGATGTTCAGAGATTGGCAAGGCGATATGGTCGAGCTGATGCTGCCTTGCCCTGCATATATCATCCACGGTTGGAAGACTGCCTCCTAAATCAAGTCGTCCTCGCAGGCCTGGACTATGCGTCCAGAATTACCGAAGCTCCAGGCCTCAGGGCGGATTGCAGGCAACTTGCATCAAGGATGAAAGAGAGCGTTTCTGTCACTCGCTTGGATTTGGTGGTCATTGGAAACCTTCGTCAAGAGATGAATAGGCTGACAAGAGCATACGAGCCTGCGATAAACATCATAGAGATGTTATTGGGGTCGGCGGGTATATCCATGAATGATGACCTGCCATCTGGCTATTTTCCTGGCCTGCTATTCGACATGAATATCCTATTTCAAAGAATTTTATATAAATTTATAAGTGACAATCTGGATGGTTATTTTGTTTATCATGAACACTGTATACATCATCTGATAGAATACATGCCCAAATTCAATCCAAAGGGACGAAGGGCAGGTATTCCAAGGCCTGATTTCACAATTTATGAAGGATCTAGACAAATTGCCTTATTGGATGCAAAATATCGTGATCTTTGGGAGAATCCCCTTGAAAGGGAGATGCTATATCAGCTAATTATATATGCACTCAGTGATAACAATCTCAGAAAGGCCACAATTCTTTACCCGGCGGTAGATCCCAGGGCAATCGAACAGAGGATCAGAATCGATGTAAATGATTCGTCGTCCCATGATGAAATGCCCCAAGTCATCCTTAGGCCGGTAAATCTAGAAAAGATTGATGATTTGATCACGAGTGGTTCAAAGGAAGCCATGAATAAATATGCTGCTGAGCTGGTATTTGGAGAATTGTAATATCCTTTAGCCAGAAACTTCTATTTTAGGGCATGTGTCGCTCCGACATTTATCCTGCGCCTGTGCCGCAAACATATCTTGCAGTATCTCAGCGGTATCATCCGGTCCATTCAAGTGATCGCCGATCAGATTTTGATCCCCTTATATTACCGAACCGACCTCCTTGAGCATAACATTCAAGTCTCTCTTCTCCGGCGGCTTTCTTCACTCACGTTTATCCTTCCCGATTCGGCGATGACCGCCCGATGGACTCGAGATGAAAGCTATTTACGGACTCGCCCCATATATTACCCATGCTTCGCCGCTTTGCATTCATCGCGTCCCTCCTCCTCCTTGCAGCCCTCTTCTGGACTGCCGATTATTACTATCCTCAGACCTATCTTCAGAAGGCCTTCTTGACCTTGGTCACCGTCTCCGCAGTTCATCTGGTCTTCAAGCACTTGGTCGAGGAGGAGCTCTCGAAGAGGATCTTTGAAGCCAAGACGAAGTACTCCTTTCGAAAGACGATCTCCATCCTTTACCTGGTCGTCCTGACTGCCATTGTCCTGAACATATGGGTGGAGAACTCCCAGAGCCTCCTCGTCTCCTACGGCATCATCGCTGCCGGCCTCGCCGTGGCCCTCCAGGACATCTTCAAGAACTTCATGGGGGGCGTCATCATCTTTTTGACGGGGATGTATCAGGTTGGGGACAGGATAGAGATCGACAACAAGAGAGGCGACGTCATAGATATTGACATATTTTATACGACCTTGCTCGAGCTTGGGGAGTGGATGTCAGGCGACCAGGCAACGGGAAGGCTCGTCATCATCCCCAACGGTCGCGTCCTATCCGGCAATTTGAGCAACTACACCAAGGATCATAACTTCCTCTGGGACGAGATAACTATCCCCATAACCTACGAGAGCGATTGGAGGTCGGCCCACGAGAAGATCATGGCCATCCTCAGAAGGGAGACAGGCGAGGTGGCAAAGCGGGCCGACTTAGAGCTCTCGAAGCTCGAGGAGAAGTACTACCTTCCGGGAAGGGCGATGGATCCAACTATCTTCATGACGATCACCGACAACTGGATCGAATTCAAGGTTCGATATGTGACGATTGTCCGGGAGAGGCGCATCATCAAGGATCGGCTCAGCCGCCTGATCCTCGATGAGATCGAGAGGTCGGATGAGATCGGCCTTGCATCGACGACCATAGACATCGTCGGATTTCCAAATCCAGCCGAAGGGGCAAAGGGCGGGGGGCTCAGCTGAGCCAGATTCCCATGACAAGGCATCTTTCCATGCGTTCCAAAAAGGTCGGCCTGCCTCCGGGAACGCTGATCCACGTGGGCGAGAGAAGGACGGAGAGTACGACGATATCGGTGATGGACTACGATTCGAATGTCCTCCGGGAGAAGGCAAGCGTGGAAGTAGACGACCTTCTCCCCCTCAAGGACGCCCCCTCCATCTCATGGATCGACGTCGTGGGCCTCCACCAGATCGAGGTGATCGAGCGGGTGGGATCGATATTCGGGATCCATCCGCTCGTCCTAGAGGACATCGTCAATACCGAGCAACGGCCGAAGATGGAGGACTTCCAGGATTACGTCTTCATCCTCCTGAAGATGCTCTTCATCGAAGAGGGGGGGATAAGATCGGAGCAGGTGAGCCTGATCGTAGGAGATCGGTTTCTCTTCTCCTTCCAGGAGGCCGAAGGGGATGTATTCGAGCCCGTAAGGGAGAGGATCAGGAGATCGAAGGGGCGCATACGGTCGGAGGGAGCTGATTACCTGGCCTATGCGCTTCTCGACGCCGTTGTGGATAACTACTTCATGGTGCTGGAGGACCTAGGTGAAGATCTTGAGATCATGGAGGATGAGGTGGCCGAGTCTCCTGGAAGGGAGACCTCCCAGGCCATCCACGCGATGAAGAGGGAGATGATCCTCATGCGCCGGTCGATCTGGCCGCTTCGGGAGGTCCTAGGCCGCCTCTCCCGAGGCGAGACCCCCCTCTTCAAGAAATCCACGACCATCTACCTTCGAGATGTCTACGACCACACCCTTCAGGTGATGGACATCATAGAGGCATTTCGAGATATGATCTCGGGGATGCTGGAGATCTACTTGTCAACGCTCAGCAACAAGATGAACGAGGTGATGAAGGTCCTCACGATCATCGCCACCATCTTCATCCCCCTGACATTGATCGCCGGCATCTACGGCATGAACTTCGACAGCATGCCGGAGCTTCACTGGCGTTTTGGATATCCGGCAATCCTCCTGCTGATGCTCGCAATGGCCTCGACGATGCTCCTATTCTTTCGAAAAAGGGGTTGGATATGATCCTTCGCTCCAGGTATCTGATG
Source organism: Methanotrichaceae archaeon (assembly GCA_016927425.1). Classification (GTDB taxonomy): domain Archaea; phylum Halobacteriota; class Methanosarcinia; order Methanotrichales; family Methanotrichaceae; genus JAFGMR01. The sequence continues at coordinate 3,715 of JAFGMR010000051.1, forward strand.
CAGAATGTGGTGTGGATAAAAAAAGCAGGGTGAGGTCCCCCCGAAAAACGAGTTTATACGTACACCTTACCATGTGTCTCCATGACGGTGGATGGATCGGTCCATGCCTTGTTGTAGTAAAACATGGTCTTCCCGAATGCCTTCATTCCCCCGTAGCTCGTGTCCTGGTCGGGCAGATAGGGGTTGTAGGCCTCGCCATAGGCATCCAACATCACATCCCCAAAGGCAGTCCCCCTCTGATAGGCGAGGGTCGTCAGCGGAGTTGCTACGGCGTAGCCGTAGAGGGGATCGACGTAGCCGTTCTCTATGGTGGTGGAGACTAGGGAATGAGTATCCAGCTCTTCCGTTCCAGACAATCCGAGGGACCGATGTTCGAGATATATGGAGTCTCCCCCGGCGGAGAGGCTTGATGTGGTCTCGCGCACGGTCCGCGAGCTCTCGCTTCCGCTGTCGAGGGCATAGCCGCTGAATGCGAGATCTCCAAACTGTTGGCCAGAGATGCTTCCGCTCACTCCAGCGTAAGGCAAGAGCTCAGGCTGTTCCTCAACTTCCAAGCAAGGCAGCCAGTCCACGCCGGACCCTAGGCTCATGCCGATAAAGCTCCCTTGAGCCAGGAGATCGTTTAGCTGAACCTTTGCGATCGTCGGATTGGCGAACGCCTGGGCAGATTCAATCGAGAGATGGCCCGGCGCTTCCTCGTAGCCCTCAACTTGGACGCTCTCTGCTATGTGGTTTTCGCCATTGGTGGCATCCATCGTGTGAGATATACCATATCCCTCGACATCAAGCCCTTCCTCCGATATCCCTACCAATGGATTTCCTGAGCCCTCGGTCCCCTTGACGCTACCGCTCAAGTCGACGCTTCCCTCCTCGGTGTGGAGGCCGGATATAACGTCGATGCCATCGTAATCCTCGAAGCTCATATACAACGGGTAGTATGAAGCTCCGAATAATGAGTTGAAACCGCCATAACCGTGGAGGTCGTAGCCAATTCCCCCCGAGTATCCGGACGGTCCAAGTAGGCCGGTGCTCGTACCAGTATGGGAGAGGAAGGGATATAGAGTTCCAGACGGCCAGAGCTGGATATCCTGAAATAGGTTTATCGGTCCGGCAAATAGCGAACTGCCATAGGATATGCAGCCAGGTTCCGTGATCTTGCCTTCTGTGCTCTCCGAGTGTGTGACCTTGTTGTTCGCGGCAAGGCTCGATCCGGAGTAGGATAGCGTGGCTGAGCTTGGAACTACCATTTCGAGGCAGGTTGTGGCACAGCCGAAGGTACTCAAGGTGATTTGGCTATTAGTTGCCAGATCCACCTCGTTCTCGGCGCCGCTGGAATGGCTGATCTCGGATCCCATCCCCATGTCGAGCGTCGATGCCTCCAGCTCCTCTACGTTCACCGAGGCCTGGGCCTTTGCAGGGTCGCCGCCGAAGATGCTTCTTGCTCCCTCGATGCTGCAAATATGTCCGAAGTGGATCTCGGCATAATCCGATGCATACAGCTGCGTGGCACAGCCGGCTATTGTGGGCGTTCTCGCTTCGGTCAATTTGGTGATGCTGCCCGATGATGCAATCGTGTTATGGCTGAATGTAACCTGGGCAAGATCATCGTTGGCTTTTGTCCAACCTGAGAAGATATGGTCCGCCGCTCCTCCCTCTCCATAGATCTCAAAGTAGGGACAGACGCAGTCATCTCTCGGACTCAGTGCTCCGATGCTATGGACAATGCTTCCCATATCGGTATGGGCCCCGAGTAGATCGACTGCGATCATCGCGTTGCTGCTTCCCTTCCAGGCCTTTGCATTGCCTGTATATCCAAGCGTCCCGGCTTGAACCTCGACGTACTCGACGGCTCTCAGGTCGGCATCCTCTACCGTGTAGTAAGGATTGAGAAGGCTTCCTGCAACCATCTGATGGGTAAGTGTCTCCGCAGGAGATGCGGCTTGAAGCTCGACATCGACGCTTGCAGTTGAGGCTCCAGTGTTTGCGGTGCCGCTGAAATCAAGGCCTCCATGGTATATTCGCGTGGATGCTTTGGCCTCGACGTCCCCTCCTCGATTCTTGGCGTAGAGTGTCTCCTGGATACTTCCCAGCGCCGTGAGGTGGGTTGTAAGCGTCGTTCCGGCTGCGATCTTCTGAGCAATCCCACCAAAATCTAGGTCGCCAGAGACCACGATCCCCAAGTTTGAGAAATGCTCTGGCGGGGCCTCAACTCCTGTTTGGAGGGTGTTGGTGACGATATTAGCCGAGGCATGCAGGTTGCCCATGCTCGCTCCGGCACGAGGGGTCTCATCCGCCCATACCTTTGCGCCTGTCACCGACATCTGGCCGGATGAAATATCTGTTTTTATGCGTCCGATGTCGTATTGGGAGTTCTTCGCCTTTATCTCCAGGACGGTATTGCTGGTCGTTGATACATCGGCGCTGTTTATAATCGACGATACCGAGTCCGAGTAGGCAGTTCCAGCGCCGTTGTAGCCGTCTACCTGCCCGTTCGTAACGTCTAAAGTGTGATATGCAAGATCTGCCATCTCGTTATTCGATTCCGATGTATAGAGCAGATGTGCCCCTTCCGCATGCTCTGCCATCTGGATAGCTGTTGCGTAATCGGGGGCAGCACGCGCCGTTCCTGAGTAGCCCTGAAGCGTTCCGTCCTCCACCGTGATGCTTCCATAGGCGCTGGATTCCGGATTATGGGCTAGGACCTCTACGTAGATGCTGTCGGCATCCGTTGAGGTCAGCGTCTGCCGTCCCTGGACATAGGCGCTAGGCCCTACCTCTCCCTCGGCAGGGGACATGACGTAGTTGTAGATGCTGTCTGTTGCGCCTACAACGTCCACTCTCACCCTTGCGTGGAGGCCGTTTGCGGCGTCGTTCACATAATGCTCTTCGTGCAGGTCACCTGCGGCAAGCAGGGAACGCGATAGGATCGGGCCTTCTGCGAAGCTTGCGCTTGCCTGATCCGATATGCTATCCTCGACATCTGCCCCATACGTTGTGGAGAAGCCTACAACGCGCTCCCCGTCGCTCGCGGAGAAGCTAGAGGTGATCTCCCCATAAGCGCTGCCCATTAGCAGCAAGGATAGGATAAGGATAATGGTATATCTAATATAACTCATCTCGAACCCTCATAATATATATCTCTTCATAGTTTAAAAATATCTAATAACTATCCCCAATTCTTACATTATTTAAATGTTTCGAGGCGAAATATTCCACGATATAATCAAATATATGTTGGATATTTATATGCATATTTTGTTAAATTTTACATAAATTAACTTTCCTTCAGCACCTATAAACGCCGGCAGAATCCTATTTCAATCCTACAATAACTGCACGATTTCATAGGATGTAGATAACGTACATTATATAACTAAATTTAAATATATAATTAGCTTGATTAAATCTGACGTAACCGATATTTTCGGAGATCGCCACCTCTTTCAAAACGATGGAACGGTTGTTCCCGGCTTGACCGCGTGAATTGAGGTGCAAGTTGGCCTGGCCAAATTATCTCGAACTCGCTCCTTATAGCAACCTGCGACACTCGACCATCATGCACCTTCTGAGCACTACCTGGAATCCCTCGCGGCTGAGCTCCTCGGCGATCTGATCGTTTTCGCATCCGGGTTGGAACCAGACGGTCTTGCAGCCCTTAGACCGCACCTGCATTGCGACCGTTGAAGCGGCCGATGGTCTGCGAAAGACGTCCACGATATCCACCGGTCCTGGAATCTCATCCAAGGTACGGTATACCCTCTCCCCAAGTATCAGCTCGCTCATGTGGTTTGGATTAACTGGGATTATCCTGAAGCCATATCGCTGCACTTCCTTTGGGGCGTAGTGCCCCGCTCTTGCAGGATTGCTCGAAGCGCCGAGAACTGCGACGATGTGGCATTCCCTCAAGGCCTTGCGGATTTGATCATCGCTGTTTAAAATCGGCATGTTCACCTCCCATAATCGTATACAATGGATCTCCACCCAGCAAGCCACCAAGATTCAAGCCTCTTTCAATGGGGTGCGGAAAAGGCCATGCCCGTGGGATAAAACCCATTAGACTACCTGGCCTATCCAAAGTGAGGCTTTGCCGGTCCCGAGATGAGATTTGGCGTTAGCAGAGGTACCCATCCAATTATGGGGTCTGAAGGATTTCTACTTGACGGTGTGGATATTTTTTGATACTGTACCCGAAAGTTTTATTACTAGATATGTCTGTATTAGATTTTAGCGATCAGAGACCTCAACTGGTTGCTCAAATCGGGGGCGCCTATCGTGCGCCTCCCTCCATCGGGCCATTGCTGAGGACGGCCGAAAGGGCTGGATCTACTGGGTCTATTATGTACGTCTACGAAATGTATCAGGATGAAGGGGGTAGCGGGCCGTGCTGGTGGCGCCGTTTTACCCCAAGTGAGTATGAGAACGAGAGGCTTCTGCGAAAGTTGCAGGGCCAGGGCTGGTTTGAGACTGTGACCCTCGACCGAGATCTCGGGCCCATGGTGGCCATGACAAAGGAGGAGGCGAAGGATCTCCAGGAAGCCTATCAACCCTCGTCTCAGAGCGCTCGATGGGGCAAGGTCTGACTGAACCTTCAATCGATCCTGTGCCGCCATAACCTTGGCCAAAGTTTAAGTCGATCCACGCGAAACCACCGCTACGATGCTCTTCCAGATACTGGATGCCAACTACACCTACGGACCAGATGGCTTCCCTGTAGTGCAGCTCTTCGGCCCCACCGAGGAGGGGGGGAGCGTCGTATGCCGGGTGTCCGGCTTTAGGCCGTACTTCTATGCAGGCGTGGAGGAGGGGCGCCTCAAAGAGGCGATGGATGGAATCGAGGCCATGAACCTCCAGGTCGAGGTTGTGGAGCGATTCGAGCCGATCGGCTATCAAGCCCATCCGACCAAGATGCTGCGAATCGTCGGCCGGGATCCAAAGGATGTGAGGATTCTAAGAGAGCGGGTGGGGGAGATGCCCGGCATCAAGGCAGTCTACGAGAGCGATATCCTGTTCAAGAACCGCTACCTCATCGACTCCGGCCTTGGCGGGATGGGGTGGGCGAAGGCACCGGGCGGCGAGATCGATCTAACGGAGGTCTCCTCGGCCCGGCGGGAGGTAAACGCTCCGCTGAAGCATATGGCCTTCGATATAGAGTGCCTACCGCACGACGGCCAGATGCCGACGGCCGATGTCTCCCCTGTGATACTCATAAGCATGGCATTTAAACCGGCCTTTCAAGGTCTTGACGATCTTGTGCTGGTGGCCCGGGAGCTGGACTGCCCCCGACCCAATGTGCTCTCCTTCAGGGATGAAGCTCAGATGATTGCGGCCTTCATCAGCATGATCAATGAGTTCGATCCCGATATCCTCGCCGGTTACAACTCTAACGAGTTCGACCTGCCCTACCTCGACGAGAGACTGAAACGGCTCGGGCTTGAGGCTCGCGTGGGCAGGGATGGCGGCCACTGGATCATAAGGAAGATCGTCAACCAGACGAACGTTGCTATGACCGGGAGGATTGTCGTAGACCTCCTTCCCATCATCCGCTCCTCTTACAGCCTCAAGCAGTACACGCTAAGAAACGCAAGCTCTGAGCTATTGGGTATGGAGAAGTACGACGTCGACCCAAAGGAGATCGAGTCGATCTGGATGGCGGGAGGAGATGAGCTTCGGCGTTTCATCCGCTACTCCAGGCGCGATGCGGTCCTTGCGCTCAGGCTTCTCCTAGACCTGCGCCTGATGGACAAGTACATCGCTCTCTCCCAGGCGAGCGGCTCTCTCCTGCAGGATGTGGTGAACGGGGGGCAGAGCGGCATGGTCGAGAGCCTCCTTTTGCGCAGGTTCCGCGATAGGGATCGAGTGATTCCCCCAAAGCCGGACTCGGAGGTCTCCGAGGTTCGCCACGAGGATGTGGAGCTGAAGGGCGGAGCTGTGCTCGATCCTGAAAAGGGCCTCTTGGAGGATGTGGTCATACTTGACTATAAGTCGCTATACCCCACGATCATGATGGCGCACAACCTCTGCTATTCAACGGTGATCTCCGGCAGTCGACCTTCGGGGGAGGCCATCAAGGCGCCCTCTGGGGGGGAGTTCGTCTCCCCGGAGGTCTTCGCAGGGATCGTTCCCTCGGTATTGCGAGAGCTCTTGGACCAGAGGACCGAGACCAAGAGGATGATGAAGTCGGCGGGGGAGGAGGAGCGCCAGTTCCTGGACGCCAAGCAGTACGCGATGAAGATCCTTCTCAACAGCTTCTATGGCTACTCTGGGTATGCGCGTGCCCGCCTCTACAGCTTGACCCTCGCAAACGCCGTGACCAGCTTTGGCAGGGCGAACATCGCCCGGACCAAGGAGCTGATCGAGGAGATCGGCACGATATCCATCCTCGATGGAAGGGCGTACCTGCCCTCAGAACTGGAAGGAATGGCGGGAGAAGGTATCCGAGGTCTTCGGGCGTACGACCTCTCGGTCGTCTACGGCGACACCGACAGCGTCTTTGTCAGGTTGCAGCGTCGTTTGGGGATGGTGGACGACCGTGGAAGCGACGCTGCGGCTATATCTCCGGAAGAAGCCGAGCTTGTGGGAAAGAGGATCGCCCAGGCCATCACCTCATGGCTTCCTCCGCCAATGGAGCTGGTATTCGAGGCTTTCGCCCGCCGTGCAATCTTCCTTGCCAAGAAGAGGTATGCCCTCTGGGTCTTCGAGCGGTTGGGTGCCAACTGGCAGGATCGAATCAAGGTCAGGGGGATGGAGACGGTTCGACGCGATTGGTGCGAGTTAACATCGAAGACGCTCAACCGTTGTCTTGAGCTTCTGCTCAAGGAGGGGCTCGTGGATGAGGCCGTGGATCATGTGCAGGGGGTGATCGAGCGAATTCACTCGCTCGACCTCAAGAAGGACAGGGAGATGCTCGATGACCTGACGCTGACGAGGAGGTATACCAAGAGCCCGTCCGCGTACAAGAGCAAGCAGCCCCACATCCAGCTTGTGGAGAAGATGCGGCGACGAGGCGGTCGCGTGCCTGGGATTGGGGACCGCATTCCCTTCGTGATAGTGAAGGAGGGAAGAAGAACCCTCTTCGTCGATAGGGCGGAGGATCCCGAGTACGCCGTGGAAAACGAGAAACAGATAGACACGGATTATTACATCGAAAAGCAGATCCTTCCCCCCGTGCTGAGGATACTATCCACATTCAACATCACCAAAGAACAGTTGCGCCGGGACCGACGACAGAGAAACCTCTTCGACTTCGGGGGAGATGCAAAGCCCCAGAAGCAGAGGTCCATCTTCGACTACTAGCAAGTTTGTCTGCAAAGGTATTCTGGAAGCTCAAAGATCGCTCAAATGCAGAGGTTCCTCTTTGACTAATCGCGTGGGGCCTGCCCCTCGGCGTGCCGAACCGGGGCAGAGCCCGTATGCCACTCGGATGTGGATCTGACGAATCGGCCGGCGAATTCTAAGCTCGTTCGATCACGTTTTCGCAGTAGGGATCTCCGGCGCACATCCTCTTTGTGTACCTGTATGTCTGCCCTTCCTTCAAGCTCTCGACCACGGATCGGCAGTAGCTCTGGCAGGCGTGGGAGAGGGCTACCTCGTCTCTGCCAAGCTTCCTTGCCCTGTCGAGCATGGGGCATGAGGTGATCTTCATCACCATCCTGTCATCTTCTTGCTCCAATACCTCGAGATCGAACTCTGGGCCGAAGATCACATTGGAGATCACTTCAAGCGTCTCCACTAACTCGCCTGCCTCTTCCACAGGAGCGCATGAAATACAAACCATCATCATCGCCTCTAATCAGCATTGGAATGCGTCGGTCATATATCTGTTTGAGAGATCCTCATAATTATTATGATACTTTAAGACATGTTATGATCGATAAGCTGAAATCCTTATTTTGGATACGAACGGATGATTCAATCTACACAATCGTCTCTCGTGAGGGGATGGCGTGGTGACATCTTGCCTCCATGGGGGAGTCTGGCCTCCGGTACATCGCTATCGAGGTGGGCAGCGAGCCGTAACCAGCCTCTGCGCCAATATCTCTCCGACGAGGACTGCGGTTCATCTTAGAACGTGATACCCCGCAGCTTGCTGCGGCTGGGAGAAAGGGCAAATGTCCGATTTAAGGATTGAAT
>JAFGMR010000052.1 GCA_016927425.1 Methanotrichaceae archaeon
GGCGTAGGGGCAACCGACATGGCGGAGATATACCGCAGTGGAATGCTCTGGTTCAAGGTCCCGGAGACGATTCAAATTGTGCTCTCTGGCCGACTCGGTCCCTGGGCCTCGGCAAAGGATCTCGCGCTCAAGGTCATCGGGGAGATGGGGGCTGACGGCGCCACTTATCGAGCGGTCGAGTATGGCGGCGAAGCTGTCGAGGCTCAAAGCATCTCCGGCCGGATGACGTTATGCAACATGGGAGTCGAGATGGGGGCGAAGGCCGCAATCGTTCCTCCAGACCGGAAGACCGAGCGCTATCTGGAGGAGAGGGCAGTGGAGGGCTACAGCCCAGTCCTCTCTGATCCGGGATCGATCGATGATATCCGGGAGATCGACGTAACGGACCTCGAGCCGCAGGTAGCCGAGCCCTTTCGCGTCGACAACGTGTCTCCAGTAAGTGAGATCCCCGAGACCGAGGTTGACCAGGTCTTCATAGGCACGTGCACCAACGGCCGCCTCGAGGATCTGGCAATCGCGGCATCGATACTTCGCAGGCGCAGCGTTGCGGTTCGCACCCTCGTCATCCCCGCGTCTCGCGAGGTTTACCTGGAGGCGCTCGCAGGGGGCGTGATCGAGACGCTTGTTAGAGCTGGCGCCATGATCGGGACGCCCGGATGCGGGCCTTGCCTAGGAGCGCACATGGGCGTCATCGGCGAGGGCGAGGTATGTCTTGCAACGTCCAACCGGAACTTTCCCGGCCGCATGGGAAAGGGCGGCCTCGTCTACCTCGCTTCGCCTGCGACGGCTGCTGCAACCGCTCTCAAGGGCAAGATAACCCATCCTGGTGACGTATGAGGCTCGACCTCCACATACATTCCCGCCATTCCGACGGGAGGGACGATGTCGAAGACATCCTGCGGATGGCGGCAAAAGGAGGGCTTGCAGGCCTCTCAATAACCGATCACAACACCTTGGATGGATCGATTGCCGCAAGGAAGGCCGTCCGCAAGCTGGGGCTCGATTTGATCATCATCATGGGGGCCGAGATCTCCACGAGGGATGGGCATCTTCTGGCGCTCGGGATAGAGGAGCTCCCGCCGCGGGACAGAAGCGCCGAGGAGACGATCGAGATCGTCCACGAGCTTGGCGGGATCGCGATTGCGCCGCACCCCTATCATCCGTTTCGCCACTCGCTTTGGAGGATCCCTCCGGTCGATGCGATAGAGGTCTTCAACTCCCGGCATTTCGTAGGCGCCGCAAACGGTCTTGCCTACTGGCAGGCCAGGAGAAGAGGGCTTGCCATGGTTGCAGGAAGCGACTCACACGTCAGAGAGACGGTGGGGCTAGGCGTAACCGAAGTCTTCGCCGACGACCCAGAGGGGATACTTCCTGCGATCAAAGCGGGAAAGACGAGGATCATCGGCAAACGGACGCCTACATCCGTTCTCGCGGGGCAGCTTGGGCGACGCATCGGGAGGATCCCCATCATGAGACGGCTATGAGATGAGGATCGATTCGGGTCAAATGGCCTTCGATATCATCAGGATGAGTATCGCAAGGAATGCCAGGGCGAAGGATGCCATCAGGATCCAGGCATTTCGCCCGTTTCCAACCTCTATATCATTTGCTGCGCCGATGTAGTCGAGAAGGAATTGGTTCCTTGCCTCGTCAACTTTCATCTTGGCATATTGAAAATAATTATTAAATTCTTTGTGTGGAATGGGATAGTTTGACGGGACCAGCACCACCAGGCAGCCGATCATTGAGAGGGATAGTAGGAAATAGAACGCTATATGCCACGGCGAGGTCTCGCTGCCGAAGAGGGATGTGATCGATGCGATCGTCCCGGAGAATGCGAGCAGGACCCCCGCCTTCGTCTCCAAATTCTGGCGCAATCTCCATTCGTGTTCGTAGAAGTACTTGATCTCGTCCAATGTGATGGAGAGCGATGGAAATTGAGACTGCCCATCAGTGCACATCTATCCTACCACAGAGTCCATCCCAAATGCGTCTATTCATAATAAACTCTTCCACATCTATCGCACTTTTTGGGTTTCTGCTGATAATTGCGAATCCGACGAACAACGCTCTTGCCCTTGCATTGGGGACAGAGGCCCATTACAATCGCTCCTCGGCTAGACTGCTCATCTACTTTGGATAAGTATCTTGCCTTTCCCGTCGATCTCGCCCATGCAGATCCTCGTTGAGCTGATGCGCTCGTTGTCCTCGGCCATCTGGCACTCGATGCTAACTATGCGGAGTGGGTCGAGCTTGTTCTCGCGACGGATCTCGTTGATCCGATAGGCCATTGGCAACGTCTCAGGGGAGACGACGATTATGTCGTAATCCTCCTCGATGGCCGATCCGAAGACGTCGTGCAGCTTTTCCACCTCGAACCTGCTTGCGCCCAGCCTCGACAAGAGGGCCTCTCTCAGGTTCCTCTCCCTGGTCTGGAAGTCGCGGACCTTCCGTGTCCTCTGGCTTTTTGCCATCTCGTCCGAGGTAAGCGCGATCACAACCGTCCCTTCACGGCCAGCCACCTGGAAGGCCTTCTTGAGCAAGGCCAGATGCCCTTCGTGTAAGGGATCGAATGTGCCGCCTACTGCTACCCTGACCATACGACGGCCATACAAGAGAGTCAGATATAAGTAACTAGCGGAGCCGTGCTGCCCCGGCCGCCGGCCTATATCAGACAGCCTTTTGGGATCTCGTCTCGAGTATCTCGCCCACGATCCGCCTGGAGCTGCAGAGGTAGCATGGATCCTTTGCCTCTATCCTCACAACCCTCGCCTTCAGGCCCCGACGGGAGAGCTCCGCTTCGAGGGCGCGGGGGTCGAAGTGCTGATCGTAGCCGAGCGTGATTATGTCGGGCTCGACCTCCTTGAGGGGCTTGTAGATGTCGCTCTCGTCTCCGAGGATTGCTCGATCGACCACCCTCAAGGCCCCTATCATCCGAAGCCTTTGATCCTCGGGGACGATTGGCTTGGGCTTGTGCTTAACGTTGACGTCACGCGCTACGATCACCACGAGCTCGTCTCCGAGGGCCTTGGACCTCTCCAGATAGAGGATATGGCCTGGATGGAGCAGGTCGAAGGTGCCTGTCGCAACGATCCGGGTCAAATGAGGTCCTCCTCATCCAAATAATCATCCTCTCCTAGATCTACGTCGAGCACCGAAAGGTCCCTCCCTTTTCCGGTGGAGTCGTAGCAGCGCCAGCTCCTCTCGTCGAAGGGTGGTCCGACGATTATGTTGTAGTCCCCTGCCCTTGAGAAGAATATGAGGTCCTCCCTCGATGGGTTGAGGTTGGAGGAAGGATGGCTATGAACCGATCCTACAATCCTCATGTTCGGAAGCATGTACATCCTGACAAGCGCGCTTCTATTGGACGCCTCCGTCCCCGGAAGTATCAGGACCTCGGTGATTATCTCCTCGTCCGCCCTCAGGAGGCCTGCGAACTCCAATGGCAGCGTCGACCTGCTCGCCTCCATTATGAAGAATAGAGTATCCCTCGCAATGCCTTGTACCTTCCTTCTCCTCATCGCTCCCTCCCATCCAGGAAGCAATCGAGTCCTCTCAAGTGGATGCAGTCCCCTGCCATTATCTGCCGCATCTCGCCGGAGGGAAGCTCTGTCAGGAGCGCTCCTTTGTCGTCGACGTCGACTGCTCTCCCAATGATATCGCCCTCATGGGTTATTATCCTCACATCCCGTCCCAGTGTCGCTGAGAGGCTCCTCCATCGATCGAGGACCGGACGGAACTCATCCGTAAGATCGCGAGTGAAGCCTTCCATCTCCTCCAGAATGGAGCGAATTAGCTCCGATCGATCGACGCTATGGCCAAGCTCCGCCTGGAGGGAAGTTGCATTCCAGTCGGGATGGAGGGCCTCGATATCGACGTTTGCGTTTATTCCCCATCCGACAATTGCGTAGCGCAGCCGGTCCATATCAGCTCCAACCTCGGTGAGGATGCCTGAAACCTTGCGATCCCTGATCAATATATCGTTTGGCCATTTGATCCTGGCATTGAGGCCGAAGAGATCCTTGATCGATGTCGCAAGGGCAATGCCTGCGCAGATGTTGATCCGCGGGGCAAGCATTGGATGGATTCGAGGTTTAAGGATCAGGCTCATCCATATTCCGCCTGGCGGAGAGGACCATCCCCTATCCATTCGGCCCCTGCCCACGGTCTGTTCCTCGGAGAGGACGACCGTCCCGTCTATCGCCGTCTCCGCGATCTCCCTTGCGAGGGCGTTTGTGGAGGCGACCTCTTGATAGCAGAGGATCTCCCTTCCCATCCTCTCGGTATTGAGGCCGAAACGGACGATGGTTGGGTCGAGGATATCGGGGCAGCCGGTGAGAAGGTAGCCTTTCCGGGACGAGGCTTCGATTATAAAGCCGCGGGAGCGCAAGCTATTCACCTCCTTCCAAATGGAAGTCCGGCTCACTCCAAGGGCCGTGGCCATCTCCTGGCCCGACACGAACCGGCCGTGGCATTGCAGCAGGAGGCTGAGTATCTCTGGATTGGCCAACCGGTTTACTCCTGGGCCATCTTCTCCTGGGGTATGTTCTCCTTGGCCAGGTACATACCAACTGCAGCGGAGATGGCCGCAACCTTCCGGCTGTCAGCACTAAGGGCCGAGGCGAGCGTGAGGCCTTTCTCCTCCTCCTCCTTGGCGATTCTCTTCACGTCAGCTAGGATGTTCTCCTCTTTTATGAAGTGGGTGTTGATATCGCCGCTTTGAAACCGCGGGTTCCTGAGGACCGCCTTGTGGAAGGCGATGTTCGTTGCAACGCCGGTTATGATGTACTCGTAGAGCGCCCGCTCCATTCGGACGATGGCCTCCTTCCTGTTCCTGCCATGGGCCACAAGCTTGGATATTAGCGAGTCGTAGTAGGGGGGTATGACGTATCCGGTGTAGACGCCGCTGTCCACCCTGATACCAGGGCCGCCGGCGCTCCGGTAGCGCTTGAGCCTGCCGGGCGAGGGAGCGAAGTCCTTCAGGGGATCCTCGGCGTTTATGCGGCACTCTATGGCCCAGCCGCGAATTGAGATCTCATCCTGGGAGAATCCCAAGTCCTCTCCCGCGGCGACTAGGATCTGCTCTTTTGCGAGATCGATCCCGGTGATCATCTCGGTTATCGGGTGCTCGACCTGTAGCCTCGTGTTCATCTCCAGGAAGTAGAAGTCCCCTCGGGAGTACATGAACTCGACCGTTCCAGCGCTACGGTAATCGATCGCCTTTGCCGCCTTTACGGCGATATCGCCCATCCTCTGGCGCAAATCCTCGGTCATTATGGGGGATGGGGCTTCCTCGATCAGTTTCTGGTGGCGCCTCTGGATGGAGCACTCCCTCTCTGCGACGTAGACGGTACGCCCGTGATTGTCGGCCATTATCTGGAACTCGATGTGCCGAGGCTCTGGGAGGTACTTCTCCACGTAGACGGTGTCGTCGCCAAATGTGGACTTGGCGATCGACTGGGCCGATGTGAAAGCCGATTCCAGATCGCCCCTTTGCTCCACGATCTTCATCCCAATGCCTCCGCCGCCTGCGGCAGGCTTGAGGATGACCGGGTAGCCGATCTCGTCTGCTATCTCCAACATCTCCCTCGCTCTGGAGATTCCGCTCTCGACCCCGGGGACGATCGGAACGCCTGCAGCCTTCATCGTCTGGCGGGCGGTGATCTTGGATCCCATGCCATCTATCGATGTGCTCGTAGGGCCGATGAATACGATGCCGTTTGCCTCGCACTCCCTGGCGAAGGACGGGTTCTCGGCGAGGAAGCCGTATCCTGGATGGATGGCCTCGGATCCGGTCTCAAAGGCGGCATTGATTATATTGTCTATCTTGATGTAACTCTTAGACGAAGGCGACGGGCCGACGTAAACTGCCTCATCCGCATACTTTGCGAATAGGGCGTTCCTATCCGCCTCTGAGTAGACGGCCACGGTTGAGATGCCAAGCTCCCTGCAGGCCCTCATAACACGGATGGCGATCTCACCGCGGTTGGCGATCAGGATCTTGTTGAACATCCGGAATCCTTGCGCGCTGCCAGGGTAAAACCTTTTTGGACCGGCTGGGGGGGGTCCCTCCGTCCCGAGATATGGCTAAACTGCAAGAGCTACAATAGCAGAGTTTATAATAGCAGAAGTTAATCACCTACTGAGGGAGATTTTGATGAGCGAAACCCAAGAGACAGAGGGGACTGGGGAGGTTGCGGGACAAGAGGCCTCCAAGCCACGTCAGCCCCAGTTCCTGCCTAAGCTGCGCGGCCAGCAGGTGATCATCCGCCTGAACGACGGGCGACCCCTGACCGGCAAGATGCTTGCCTTCAATGCATATGAGATCCTGCTCGACGCCGGACCCAAGACGTTTCTGATATTCAAGCACTCCATCGCAAGCATCGAGGTGCCAAAGGGACTGCTCGATTGAGGGAAGCCAAGATATTTAATCCGCCAGGCGTAAGCGACCGACCATGAAACCCCGAGAGCTGTCAGAGGAGGAGTGCGGAAGGCTCCTCTCCTCCGCCAGGGTGGGCCATCTAGGGCTATCGCTGGGCGATTCCCCTTATGTGATCCCAATCTCCTACGTCTTCGATTCGGGCAAGATATTGCTCCACTCCCGCGGCGATGGCCGGAAGCTGGAGATCGCCCACGCGAATCCCAGGGTATGCTTCCAGGTAGACTCCATGGATGGAGGGTGCTGGAGGAGCGTCGTCGTCCAGGGCAGGGTATCCCTCTCCGACGATATAGATGCCAAGAGGAGGATGTTCGATGCCTTCACGTCTAGCGGGATGGCTGGCCACGCCGGGAAGGCCTTTCGAAGGGAAGACCTTGATAGGATGGAGATGACCGTCTGGGAGATAGAAATCCTGGAGGTCTCGGGAAGAGAGGGCGTCTGGTAGAGTATAAAAGAAACGATCCGAGATGTCTCCCACTGAATGGACGGAGAAGTACAGGCCCACATCGCTCGATCTCGTTCTGGGCAACAACAAGGCCATAGCTGAGCTGCGGTCATGGGCGCGGGCCTGGGAGGATGGAAAGCCCAAGGAGAGGGCGGCCATCCTCTATGGATCGGCGGGCGTAGGAAAGACCTCGGCTGCGCTCGCACTGGCCGCCGAGATGAACTGGGATTGCATAGAGATGAACGCCTCCGATCAGCGTACGGCTTCAGCGATCGGTCGTGTCGCCGGACCTGCTTCGCGCATAGCGACATTCTCTGGACGGAGGAGGATAGTAGTCCTCGACGAAGCAGACAACCTCCACGGGAACGCCGACCGGGGCGGGGCCTCGGCGATGCTCAGGCTCGTCAGGGAGACGAGCCAACCGGTAATCCTCATCGCAAACGAGTTCTATCAGATCGACAAGGCCTTGAGGGATGCCTGCAAGGCGATACAGTTCCGATCCATCCGGGCAACGACTGTCGCTTCCCTCTTGAGGAATATATGCCGCGAGGAGGGGATGGATTGCGAGCCCGAGGCTCTGATAAAGATTGCCGAGAACGCTGGAGGCGACCTTAGAAGCGCGGTAAACGACCTTCAGGCGGCGGCGGGTGGATCAAAGCTTCGCCTGGAGGACGTGGCAACCTCTGAGAGGGATGTAAAAGCCTCGATCTTCAAGGTCTTGGACACGATCTTCAAAGGTGCCTCTCCAACCGAAGCCCTTCATTCCTCCTACTCGCTCGACGAGAGCCCTGAAGACCTCGTCCATTGGATCGATGAGAACCTACCTCAAGTTTATCGAGGAGAGGACTTGTTCCGTGGCATGGAGAGCCTCTCTCGCGCAGACGTATTTCTGGGCCGGGTGAGGAGGAGGCAGAACTACGGCCTCTGGCGATATGCGACGTTCTTCATGACAGGCGGCATACAGGCAGCCGGAAGGGAGGGGCGTCGGGGGTACATTGCATTCAAGCCACCGAGCCTATGGAGGCGGCTTGGTCAGACTCGCAGGGCGAGGAACGTCCGCGACTCGGCTGCGTCAAAGGTTGCGCGCCACTGCCATGTGGGGACGGCATATGCCCGCTCGGAGCTGATGGACTTCATCGGAAGCCTCCTCAAGGGCAAGAAGACCGCGGCCGGAGTTGCGGCAACTCTCGATCTCAACGCCGATGAGATCGCCCTATTGATCAAGAGCACGCCATCGACCAAGAAGGTGCAGGCGATCTTCGAGGAGGGACAACGGCTGCGAGAGGTGGAGCGGATAGCAGATATCGAGTCCTCTTGGGGCGGGGTCGAACCACAGGCAGCAGGCCACGAGAAGGTCGAGGAGAAGGTGGGCGGAGTTCGCCTGCCGATGGATACCTCTTGTAAAGATGCCGAGCAGGTCGATGGAATGTCGGAAGAAGGTCGCCTGCCGATGGATACCTCTCGCAAAGATGTCGAGCAGGTCGATGGAATGTCGGA
>JAFGMR010000053.1 GCA_016927425.1 Methanotrichaceae archaeon
ACGAGTGGGGCCGCTCCGTCGAGGACCTGACCGGTGTCTTCTCGATCGAGAAGTTCATCCAGCTCTGGGGCAACAGCACCTGTGGCGAAATCAGCGTCGACTGGCTGCCCTGTCTGTAAGCGAGATAATTCAAAGGCCTTTCTTGGAGGGTCTTTGCCCGGGTAATTCCGGGCTTCTCTCCCTTTTTTGGGAGCCCAGGAAAACAACATTTATATAACAAGAAGGACGAAAGTCAATATATCGTATCAAGAAGGGGGTGAATGAAACATGAAGGGAGTAGTAGCAATAGCAGCGATATCTATCGCGGCGATCCTTGCATGTAGCACAGTGGTGATGGCGAATCCGCCTATAATCGAGCCCGTGCAGTACGAACAATACTGTGAGAGCCAGAAGGTGGCGGGTACAGGGGTTATTGACGTCAGCACGTCCATCGTGGACAAGAGGCTGGCACTTGAGTACTACAATGTGTTGGCCGGTGACGGCGACTTCGAGCTCGATTCCGAGCACGCACTGTCAGAGAACGCAAGCAAGCTGATGAGAGAGGTAGGCAATAAGACAATGCCGGTCAACCTTTTCGAGAACACCAAGATGACATACTCCGGTGATGTGCCGCTTGTCGGCGGGAAGTTCCTCAACTCCAAGTCATTCTACGGCGGAATTGGCGCGAACTTCCAGGAGGTCTTCTCGGTGACCCAGATGGAGAAGGACCAGCAGACGTTCTTCGCCTCGACCGATCCGGCTGGACACACGAAGAACGCGACTCTTGCCGCTCAGCTTAGGAACATGAGCCCAGTCCATCTCGTTGGAATGAACACAAAGAACACCTTCAACGGAACTTGGGGAACCGACTCGGCGTGGCACAAGATATTCTACAAGGATATCAAGGACCACCAGCAGTTCACCGGTAACTTCGAGACCGAGAAGCTGATCAAGTTCCACGAGAACCCTGTGCCTGAGCCCGTGCGAAGCCCGTGCGCAGGCATAGATTGCTAGGGAGACCTAGCAATCAATCTCTTTTTTTTTCGAATTCGTGGGGGTCGCGCATGAAGATATGGCTGATAACGTTGCTCCTCTTGGTCGCTCAAGCAGGCGCAACTGTAGAGGACACAGGTTCGAGTTCAGGCGCTAGCTGTGTTGCCGACGAATCTAGCGGATCCTGGCCCTCCATGACGGTTCCAATCCCATCTGATCCGCCCTACCCGATAGTGCCTACGCACCTTTCGGTGACGGTCGACCTTGCAGTACCTAATCCCAACGAGGACAGCTACTATACAACTCCAGGGAAGCCCTTGGAGTATCTGGTCACTGTGAAGAATTACGGCTCAGAGGATGTCGATGTGCGAATGACTGTTGTCCCATCGAGCTGCCTCCCTGGCTGGTTTAGCTGGACCGAGAAGGTCGTTAATGTCCCCGGAGGCGGCGCGGGCTCTGAAGCGCTCTACGTACAGCCAGAGATGAAGGCACTTGCCGGCGATTACGAGTTCGAGGTGATAGCAACTACAGAGGGCGCGAACTCGGCCACTGCCAGGGGACGCTTCAAGGTCCAGGATTATGACTACGCCTCGGAGACATCGATCAGCGGCACAGGCCAGTTCCAGCTGAGCAAGGACGTTCGCAGCATGAACTCAGGGATCAAGTCCAACAAGGACGTCTACTTCAGCGGAAGCGTGGATGCTTTGGTGAAGAACGAGTATCTCGTAGACGACGCGAGGGGTACCAATCCCAACTTCGAGGAGCAGGATGCCGTGGACAACTACATGGCGCTTGCACCCGGAGACGCCCTCTTCGGATCCGAGAGCTTCAAGAGCTCATTGGTCTTTGGAGGGATCGGGGCGAAGGTTCAGGAGAGCTACAATCTCCAGGCAATGGAGTTTAAGGACCAGAACTTCAACTTGCATCAGACCGGCTCCTTGAACCGAATGGCAGAACTCCGGACTGCCGACAACTTCACCGGATACTTCATGCTCGACGCAAGGCAGAGCGTGCCCGGTCAGAGGAGCCTTAAGGAGCACGAGGAGTTCATGGGTTCATTCGAGCTGCAGAGGAGGATCCTCTTTACGGAGAGGCCCACATTCGGTGGATCGTGTGGGGGGGGGTCGTGCGATTTCATGAACCGGCTGGACTCGCTCAGGGGATAGAGTCTCCCACCCAAACATTTTTTAATCAATGTGTTGTTTTTAGGGATATATCTGCTACTGTTGGCGATTTCTCAGAGGCAATCCACGAGGACGCTGGAATATCGCGAAGCGATGTCCTCGTTCTCTTCCGTGCGGATGGATGCTTGACCTGAGCAAATCCGCGTCATTCTTGGCGACGCATCCCAAGCCGAAACATGTCGATTTCAGCCCACGGCACCCTGCTCAATTTCTCCGGGTGAGCTATTTTCCCCGATATACCGAAAGCTTTATATTCGTCGAATGACGAAGTAAGAGTTAGCAAAGGTCGAAATCCGTTTGTTTCCTCCTACTCCCTCCTACATCCATTCGGCTTTTGCTCTCTTATATTCCTCGGTCCGCCGGACCTCTTGCAGCCGATGTTAGGGGGTACTCGTCGACGCTCTCATTGCCGGGAATCGCGTAGCTTCTGTCGCATATGCCGTCAGCGTCGACGTCCTTGCATCCCTCCCAGAGCTCGTCGAATTGGCCGTGGCGGTTCCCAACCCTTCCATCATCCCAACGGTTCCCGCTGGCGTCGTATGCATCGTACTTGATGTTATCGAAAGCCAGGTTTCCGTAGATCTCGTTTCCAAAGGAGTTGATCACCCATAGCCCCACGAGCCCATTATGCATGACCTGGTTCGCCCTCATGGTATTGTTATAGCTCCTATCGATAAATATGCCCGCTATACCGTTCTCGCTCGCGTTGTTCCCCACCACCTCGTTCTCATCTGAGATTATTATGAAGATGCCGACGTTCGCTCCGCTGCAAGCCTGGTTGTCCGCGACGATGCATCCGTCGGATCCGAGTAGGAGGATGTTGCATATTCCGTTGCCGATTGCGCTATTCCCAGATACGGTATTGTTGTCCGCGAGGAACAGCTCGACTCCGTGCCAACCGTTCCCAGATGCTAGGTTATTAACGACCAGGTTCTCCTCGGAGCCGTTGATGCAGATGATGCCGTCGTCGAAGTTATCGATGACCTGGTTTTCCCGCACGACGTTCCTGCTCGAGTTATCGAGGATCAGCCCATCATCCTCGTTTTCAATAATAAGGTTCCCAATGATGGAGTTGTCGTTCGACTCCAAGAGGAGAAGGCCCTCTTGAGCTCCAGTGAGGAAGTTATCTCGAATGGCGTTTCCATTGGACCGAATCAGGATTATGTCCCTCCAAGTGTTGTTCAGCCGATTTCCCTGGATGGTATTGTTGCTCGAGAGAACCCGTATCCCTCCATCTGCGGACCAATTGACCGAGGCGTTCTGGGCTGCGAATCCCTCGACCGTTATGCCGTCAGCAAGAATCGTAATCGGGCTTCCAATCCCGCCCGCATCGACCACGGGAAGGCCGCGGCCTCGAAGGATAAGCGGCTTTGTCACGTTTACACGCTCCATGTAGACTCCCGCCATCACATCGATCGAGTCGCCCGCGTCTGCGGCATCCACCGCAGCCTGGATGCTTTCGTAATCACAGCCTTCTGGCCCGACAGAGATCTCGCCCGCGAGGGCGGGTGTGAAGAGCACGAGAAGCAGGATTGCCAGCCCTGTCCAAGACATGTCTCTTATGGTTGTACGGTCGTTGATATATCAATGATTGCCCGACCCCTCGACCATCTTGCGCCATATCGCATAAGCGAGAGCCCTGCGATTCAAGAATCGGGCAACTCCCCGAAGCAGCGTTCGTCTGCCTTTATCCAACCATGAATGATCCGGTACGCAAACGCTGAGGGTGAGATTTGAACTCACGAGGTGCGATGCACCACTGGTTCTCAAGACCAGCGCCGTAGGCCACTTGGCTACCTCAGCCCACCTCAACTTCGAATCCCATCCTCTTAAGCGTAACGACCGGCCAGAGCAGACCCCAAGGGCAAGAGGCGATTTTGGAAGGCGAGGGCTGCCTCGCCCCCCCAAGCGCCAACCAGTATCCATCCTTCGAAGTGTGGGCGCCCTTCGAAGCTCGCCCCTCGCCCGCCTCATTCAGAAAAAACTTATTGCCTAGCGTCCCTAATCCGATTCTCATGCTTATCAAAGGAGCTTCGCTGCTTCGAGATGGCGGCCTCTGCCAGGATATGGATATAATGATCGAGGCGGGGCATATCGTCCGGATCGGAGAGAGACTAAAGGCAGAGGACGATTTGGTCATCGACGCGAAGAAGATGCTCGCAATCCCCGGCCTGGTCAACGCCCATACGCATCTTGCCATGACCCTCTTTAGGGGCTACGCCGACGATATGGAGCTGATGCCCTGGCTCCAGGAGAAGATATGGCCCCTTGAGGCCCGGCTGAAGGAGGAGGATATCCGTTGGGGCGTGAAGCTCGGCTGCCTGGAGATGATCCGGATGGGGATCACCTGCTACAACGATATGTACTACTTCATGGACGAGACCGCGAGGGCCACGAAGGAGATGGGCCTCAGGGCCTTCCTCGCCGGTGTAATCTTCGATATGCGCCCGGAGTTCCTGCGTGAGGCAGAGCCCTTCATCCAAAGGTGGAAGGACGACGACCTGATCCGCCCGACGCTCGGCCCCCACGCGATCTATACCTGCTCGGAGGAGACGCTGATCCAGGTAAGGGAGATAGCAAAGAGGCATGAGGTCCCAGTCCATATCCACCTCTCCGAGACTAGAAGGGAGGTGGATACCTTCGTCAACCAGAGGAAGATGACTCCAGTCGAGTACATGGACTCCCTGGACCTGCTCGGCCCCGATCTCATCGCCGTCCACTGCATCTGGCTCTCGCCAAGGGACATCGGGCTCCTCGCAAAGAGCAAGACGACGGTCGTCCACACGCCTGTGAGCAACCTCAAGCTCGCATCGGGGATTGCCCCGATCGACCGCCTGCTTCACGAGGGGGCATGCGTCTGCCTTGGAACAGATGGAGCCTCCAGCAATAACAGCTTGAGCATATTCCAGGAGATGAAGACCGCGGCGATCACCCAGAAGAACGTCTGGGGGCCGACGACGCTTATGGCAGAGCAGGTCTGGAGGATCGCGACCGATAACGCCTATCGAGCGTTCGGCCTGAACATGGGCCTCCGGGAAGGGGCGTTTGCCGACCTGGTTTTGATCGACCTTCGCCGCCCTTGGTTCTGGCCGGCAACCAATATGCACTCGCATCTGGTCTACAGCATGATGGGGGGAGTGGATACGGTGATCGTCAACGGAAGGGTGCTCATGCGCCATGGCCAAATACCCGGTGAAGAGGAGATCATCGAGAGGGCACAAAAGCAGTTCCTGGACCTAACCTCCCGATGATATCGCGCCCTCTTGCGCTTGCGGCCTGTTGCGCTAGAACCTTCGTCGTCGAAGCGACGGGCGCCTGTGAAGGTGCGGGATCGTAAGGCGAACGATCCCTCCAGCTGCCAAGATCAAGAGAAGCACAAGCGCAGGTCGAAGAATCCAGCCTAACCCCCTTTCGCCCGCCTCCATGACCACCCCGAGATCCTCTCGCCTGGGGCTGCCATCAACGAGGTAATCCAGCTGAAATGAGATCGGGCAGTATTCGGATAGGGTCTCCCCAGCCTCAACCGAGAACCGTGCAGCAGCCCTGTCCCCACCGTCCACGCGGCCGAGATGGATGGCCTCACCTTTATACTCAAGCGGCTTCGAGACCCGGGGAAGGACGCTCAGGTCATCGATGGCTATCCCGCGATTGACAACGGCAACCTCCAGCTCGCTCTCGCCTGGCGCAAGCACTCCCTCCACCTGTACCTCGAGCCGGGGACCCTCCAACACACTGGCCTCGATTGGAATGACCTGCGAGGAGTTCTGGTATATGAGGTAGATCTCTGGAAACCCGGGGTCCCCCAAGACCTCCATCCCCGATAGCCTCCCAAAGGTCAGGTTCAGCTCGATAGGGTGAAGGCCGACCTCGGCTCCTTCCAGCACGCTTACCTGGAAGCGGGCCCTCCTCACAGCACCAGGTCCAAGAGAGCCCATCACCTGTGGACCGGAGAGCACGAGAAGATCGGAATCGAGGCTTGAGAGCGCAGCCCTCAGCCAAAGGGCAGCCGAAGAGTTGGCCCCTTGGCCACCCGATACGGCCGCGTTTTCGAGATCTACGCATAAGATCCCGCTTCGCCCCGCCTCCAAGGGGGAGGCAAACGTTGATGCGACGATCAAGGGTTCCTCATCGAAGTAGACCGCCTCCCCATAAGCCACTGGAAGCGCGATCAGGAAGAGGGAAAGGGCGAAGGCCAGGACCGAGGTCATCGCGAGATGCCTTGGCCCTCTACATTCTTATCCTTGATGGCCAATGGCGAGCGCTTCGTCCGCGCTCATATCCTTATGCACAACGGCGCAGATCCGCTGTGTGATGAGAACTGGATCCTCGTGCTGGAAGATGTTTCTGCCGATCGCAACGCCCCTTGCCCCGGCATCCACTGCATCCCTGACCATGGAGAGGAGATCCCTCTCGGACCCCACTCGAGGACCGCCTGCGATGACTATGGGTGCAGGACAGGCCTCCACCACGCGGGAGAAGCTATCCAGGCTTCCGGTATAGGATGTCTTGACGATATCAGCACCAAGCTCGGCCCCGACCCTGGCTGCATGGGCGATGTACTCCTCGGCATATTCATTTTCGATCTTCCTTCCCCGAGGATACATCATAGCCAGAAGCGGCATGCCCCACTCATTGCAGCTTCTGGAGATCTCCCCCAATGTGGAGAGCATATGGCCCTCGTCCTCTGCACCCACGTTCACATGTATGCTCACACCATCTGCCCCCATCTTCAAGGCCTCCTCAACCGTTGCTACGAGCACCTTGTTGTTGGGATCGGGGCCAAGGGAGGTCGATGCTGAGAGGTGGATGATGAGTCCCAGATCCCTTCCATAGCCGCGATGGCCAAAGGCAGCCGCCCCTTTGTGAACTATCGCTGCATCCGCGCCCCCCCCGGCAACGCGATTTGCAACTCCCTTGATATCGACTATCCCTCGAATGGGTCCCACGGTCACCCCATGGTCCATGGGGACTATCACTGCCCTGCCTGTGCTGCGGTTGAATATCCGCTCCATCCTGATCGACTTTCCTATCAAGAGTACACCCTCCAGATCAATGTAAATATAAGTACATTAAAGTGCTTTTTAGTACTTTGGTGTACATTATTATCCATATATATAGGTTTCCCTAAGCCCGGCTTTGCACTTAAACTCCGGCCCTCCATTAAATCTAATAAGATTTTAAGAAGTAAATATATGTGCATTCAAACCAGAAATTGGTTAATGATTGCCGATAGATATTTAGATAAGGCCTCTCATATAATGGTATCTACAAAAGGAGACTTGATAATGAGTGGCGTCGTTATTCCAGCCTGGAATTCCAAAGGGGTAATACCACCAATTGATCCCATTTATCCTACTTCATTCGAACGATCGCCCTACGAGGTTTCTTTGACTGATTTAGTGTGAGGCTGTCGGGTTAGTCATCAGATCTTATCCCTCAAAAAATAAATGCAAAATGTCTTACAATAGCAGCTTAATTTTGCCACAATTC
>JAFGMR010000054.1 GCA_016927425.1 Methanotrichaceae archaeon
ATATTCAAATTCGTTCAATTTGCCCAGATTGGCCGCCTTAATTTAGGGGTGTAGCTCGGTAGCATCATCATATTGAGCAAGTTCCTATTCCGGTGTCGGAAACCGCTAGATGTACCTCGTCTTTCTCATCCCCTGGCAGGACGATGACCACTACCTCTCCCCTCTCTGTAAACTTGACGGCATTTCCTAGGAGGTTTACGAGTATCTGGCGGATGCGGGTTGGATCCCCAATCAAGACCGGAGGAACTAGCTCATCGAGACGGTAGGCGAGCTCCAGCCCCTTCTCCGAGGCTGAGAGGGCGACCACATCCAGGGCTTCCTCGATCGCCTCCCGGATTGGGAAGGGTCGGCTCTCAAGCTCCAGCTTGCGTTCCTCGATCTTTGAGAAGTCCAGTATGTCGTTGATGATGGAGAGGAGCGAGTCGCTGCTCGAGCGGATCGTCTCGACAAAGTCCTTTTGCTCCGAGTCCAGGCTGGTTCCGAGGAGGAGGCTTGCCATGCCGATCACGGCGTTCATTGGGGTCCTGATCTCATGGCTCATGTTCGCCAGGAACTCCGACTTTGCACGAGATGCAGCCTCCGCGCCGTCCTTCGCCATTCGAAGTTCTTCTTCCACCCTGCGGTGTTCGGAGATGTCCCTGATCGTCTCGATTGCTCCAACCCGGTTCCCCTTGGAGTCGTATAGGATCGCTGCAACTCCCCAGAGGATGGTATCCAGCTGGGGAATATAGCTCTCGCCAAAGAGCATCTGGCCATCCCTCTCCACGGAGATGTACTTCTCCTCCACCTCCTCCTCTGGAAGGAGGACGAGGTCAATCAGTATGGGACGCTTCTCTCCGTAGAAGGGAATCGCATACTCCATATCGCCCTTTCCGAGCATCTCCTCCGCCTTGACTCCTGTCATGGCCTCGGTCGCCCTGTTCCAGGCGATCACCTTGCCATCGGCATCTATGACCAATGTGGCATCGGGCAAGAAGTCGATGATATCTGCAAGACGCCTCTCCGACTCCTTTAAGAGATCCTCCGCTCGCCTCCTCTCAGAGATGTCCCTCAAAGACTCTATGGCCCCCATCCGGTTGCCGTCGGAGTCGTAGAGGATCGCTGCAGTTGCCCAGAGGGTTGTCTCCATCCGATTGACATATGCCTCTGCTACGAGCTTGTCGTCGCGCCTCTCGATCTTCAAATATTTTCTCTCCACATCATCCTGAGGCTGAAGCACGAGGTCTATCAGCATGGGACGCCTCTCTCCGTAGAAGGGGATTGCGTACTCGAAGTCATCCTTTCCGAGCATCTCCTCCGCCTTAACTCCTGTCATGGCCTCCAATGCCCTGTTCCAGGCGATCACCCTGCCCTTGTCATCGACGACGAACGTGGCATCGGGCAGGAAGTCGATGATATCCGTAAGACGCCTCTCTGACTCCCTCAGCAGATCCTCGGAACGCTTCCTTTCAGAGATGTCGAGTATCACACCCACTATGCCTGCTAGGCGGCCGTCAGTATCGAAGAAGGTCGCCTTGTTGAAGATGACATCGTGCCTTGTGCCGTCTGAGTGCTCGACCGATGACTCAAAGATCTGTTTGCCCTGGTCCCTTAATAGCTCCTCGTCAGCCCTGTGATATATCTCCGCGAGATCTGGTGGAAAGAGCTGAAAGACCGTCTTTCCCAGGATCTCCTTTCTGTCGAGGCCGATGTACGACTCGAATGCCAGATTGCAGCCGAGGTAGTAGCCAACGGCGTCCTTGTAGAATATCGGATTTGGGATGGCATCGATGAGCTGCTGGAGGAGGTGGAGCTGTTCTTGGAGGGCTTCCTCGGCGATCTTTCGCTCGGTGATATCCTCCATAAAGCCATCGATCCTCACGAGGACACCATCCCCATCGAATGCGGGATTGGCCTTGTCCCAGATCCACTTGGTCCTCCCATCCCTTGTGATTATTCGATACTCCTGATCAAGGGGGGCCTTGTTCTTCCTGTGCAGGCGTACCCCCTCCCAGACCATCTTCCTGTCGTCCGGATGGATCATCTCGCTCCAGCGCGTTGGATCCCCTAGGAATCTATCCTCTGGGTATCCTGTGAGCTCTTCTACCCTGCCTGAGGCGAAGAGACATGTTGAATGCTCATCGGGAAGGGCGGAGTAGACGATGACAGGGATGTTTCGAGCAACCAACCTGTACCTCTCCTCGCTCTCCCCAAGCGCTGTCTCCACACTCTTCCTCCTCTCCTCCTCATCCATGGTCCATAGGGCGAAGGCGAGGTTGCCGGCAACGCCCTCCATCAGCTCGACCTCCTCTTGGTCGAAGGCGGCGGAATAATTGGAATAGAGGTTCAAAACCCCGAAGAGATGGTCACCGTGGATTATGGGAACGGCCATCGATGACGCGAATCCCTCGGCGATAGCCTCCTTCCTCCAGGGCTTGAATCGAGGATCGCACTCCATGTCCCGACAGACGACCGTCTTTCGAGTGCGCACCGCCCTTCCCGTGGGACCCTGGCCGGTCTCGCCCTCATCCCAGGTTATGGTGACGCGGTCCAGGTATCGGACTCCCTTGCCGCATCGGGCAAGCTGGATCACATTCTCACCGTCCAGCCCCCCGATCCAGACGAGGCCGTATTCGCCGCTTGCAACGAGCTCGTTGCATGCCTTCGAGAGAAGGCCCACACGATCGTTCTCGCGGGCTGCAAGTTCAGTCACCCCCCCAAAGGCTCGAAGAACTCGGTTGAGACGCTTCAAGCGCTCATCTGCCATCTTCTGGGCGGTGACGTCACTGATCATCCCAGCCAAACGATAGGCTCGACCCTCTTTGTTCAAAATGGCAAAGGCTTGGGAGTGCATCCAGCGTATCTCCCCTCGATCCCTCACGATCCTATATTCGATCTCGTTTATCCTTCCCGGCTTTTGACATCTCATGGCAAGGGCTACAAGCTGCCTATCCTCCGGATGGACCGCCTCTAGAAGATAGTCTGCCTCTCGATAAAGGGCAACCCTAGGCATGCAAAATAGCCTCTCGAAAGCAGAGCTGATATATAAATATTTATTATTTATGATATCTTTTATGAAGAGGATGTTATCGATCTTATCTGCAAGCTGGCCGAAAAGCTCCTCCCTCTCCCCGTCTATTCGGATATTTTCGAGACGATGCTCGACCTCTCGCTCCCATCTCTCTGGGCTCTGGAGATCCTCGGGAGGTATATAATATCTATTTTTATATAATCTATACCCTAGGATCAGCTGGGGGTGCGTTGTGATCGCATCCCTTATCAGCTCTGCATCAGATCTTCTGCGGTCGTATTGGCACAAACCAAGGCATGGATGGCGGTCGAATAGCTCTTTATCGAGTTTGGACTCGTAATCCAAGAACCTCTGCCGAGATGGGGCGCTTTGAAATGGCGAGCTCATCTCCCCGCTTATCCTCAAGGCCGGATAACCCTCGGCAATCGCCCTCTCGGCGAATGATATGAAGAGGGCGATTGTGCGAAGGGGGTCGAAATCCCCATCCCCTAGATAGGCCTCTTGGCAATCGAGGATCACGAGCTGTCCTGAATCCTCCGCAGCCTTTGGATCCATCCCCTCATCTTCCAAAAGTTCACGAAGATCGCCAGGGCTCTCTTTCCCTTGGATGTAGAGGCACATCTCCCCTCGGCGGAGTCCCGAGGCCACGAAGGGGACGACCGTTGCCCTCCACTCCTGAAATGAATTGTATATCTGGCATATATGATCTCCCGGCTTGAGGGAGGCCAAGGACCACTCAAGTTCGGAATAGGTGGGGTTTTCTCCCTCCGAGCGGTCCTCGTCGCCTTTGGCCTTAGGATCTTCATCGGCGGGCGCAATCCGTCTCATGTACCTCCGATAGAGATCTCCGATGTGTTGCCCCACGGAAAATGAAGGGTTTTGGAGATCATTGGCTTTACCACACCTCAATGGCTATTAAAATTAACTGAGGAAGGGCCCGCTCTTTTCATCATGGGGATCTCCTCGCCATGGTTTATCAAGGTCGATCACAGAAGAGCCCTCTTGGGTGGTTATGGGATGAGAATTCTTGTGCTGAACTGTGGCAGCTCCTCGGTGAAGTACAGCCTCTTCGAGATGGATGGCGAGGATGGGCTGGCAAAGGGGATACTCGAGAGAATCGACAGAGGTGCCCGGCTGGTCCATGAGGCCTGTGGCGAGCAAATCGTCTCCGAGATACCCTCAGTTCGTGATCATAGGGGGGCGGTAGAGGTCGTTATTCGAGCCATCTTACATCCAAAGTGGGGAGCTCTGGAGTCATGCGATCGGATCGAGGCAGTGGGGCATCGCGTCGTCCACGGCGGTGAACGCTTCTCAGGTTCTGTCGCAATCGATCGGGATGTGATTGACTCTCTTGAGGGATTCTCCAATCTCTCGCCACTTCATAATCCCGCAAATCTCGCAGGGATCGCTGCAGTCTCGGCGATCCTCCCAGGCGTCCCTCAGGTGGCCGTGTTCGATACCGCCTTCCATCATACGTTGCCCAGCCGTGCGTATACGTATGCCCTCCCTCATGGGCTATGCCGGAAATACGGCATACGACGCTATGGCTTCCACGGCACTTCCCATCGCTATGTGATGGAGGAGGCGGCAAGGCTGGTTGGGCGTCCGCCTGCGGAGCTGAGGCTGATCAGCTGCCACCTTGGAAACGGGGCGAGCATCGCGGCCATCGATCGCGGCCGGTCGATTGATACGTCGATGGGCTTTACTCCCATGGAGGGCTTGATCATGGGCACCCGCTGCGGAGACCTGGATCCGGCAATCCCCCTCTTTTTGATGGAGAGAGGGATGGCCTTCGAGGAGGTGGGCCGCCTCCTAAACCACGAGAGCGGCCTTCTTGGAATATCCGGATTCAGCTCGGACATGCGAGAGATCCTGGAGGCGGTTTACAGCGACGCTTCGAAGAAGGTTTTAAACCTCGATCATCCTCACCATGATCGGGCATTGCTCGCGCTCGAGATCTTCATCTACCGGGTGAAGAAGTACATAGGAGCTTATGCAGCTGCCATGGGAGGCGTCGATTTCGTTGCCTTCACCGGCGGCATTGGGGAACGCTCGCTCCTGATCTGCCAGGAGGCCTCTTCTGGCCTGGAGTTCATGGGAATCGAGCTCGGCGAGGCAAGGGAGATCGGGGGAGGGGCAGTCGATCTAAGCAAGGAAGGATCCAGGGCGAGGGTTATGATCATCCCAACAAAGGAGGAACTCTTCATAGCCAGGGAGACCTATCGCCTCCTGAGCGATGGACGGATCCTCGGGAACGATTCGAGCTGAATCCCACCCAGGTGGCAGGCAGGAATCGCTCCATCATCTACTGGATACAGGGACCCTTTTATCCTCTGGCGTCGAGGGGATGATCGGTGCATCTATTTGATCGAGATCGATACAAGGAGGCGGCAGGAGTTGATCGATATCACCGGACAGGTCCAGAGGGCTTTGGAGGGAAGGGTCCAGAGGGGGATCTGCCTCGTCTACAGCCTCCACACCACGACCGCGGTGATGGTGAACGAGGAGGAGCCCGGCCTCGTGCAGGACGTGTTGGAGAGGCTCTCCGCCCTCGTGCCGGAGGGGTTCGGTTACCTGCACGATCGAATCGACGACAACGCCCACTCTCACATACAGGCCGCGCTCCTTGGAAACAGCGTCGTCCTGCCAATCGAGGATGGCGGGCTTGTGCTTGGGACCTGGCAGAGGATCCTCTTCGTAGAGCTGGATGGACCGCGCAGGCGTAAAGTCTACGTCAAGGCGGTATCTGAGTAGCTCGCCTAGATCAAAGTTCCGCCTTTAAGCGTCTCCTCCCTGAATGCCTCGATCAGGGCAAGCGTCACCGGCCCGGGCTTGCCGCCTCCGATGACTCGGCCGTCGACCTTGGTGACCGGGGCGACCTCGGCCGCGGTGCCTGTGACGAAGATCTCGTCCGCCGTGTAGAGATTGAATAGGCCGAGATCCCTCTCCAGGACCTCATATCCAAGCCTCCTTGCGACGCCGATGACCGCATCTCTGGTTATGCCCTCGAGGTTGTTCATCGTGTAAGGCGTGTAGATCTTGCCCCCCTTCACGATGAATATATTGTCGCCGCTTCCCTCGGAGAGCCTGCCCTGGCTGTCGAGCATTATCGCCTCGTTCCCGCCCTTGACGTTCGCCTCGATCTTGGCGAGGATGTTGTTTAGGTAGTTGAGGGACTTGATGTTCGGAGGCAGCGCTGCAGGGGAGTTCCTCCTGACGGTGACCGTGATTGCGGTTAAGCCGACCTCGTAGAGGTCGCCGTACATGGCTCCCCACTCCTTGGTTATGATCAAAACGGTAGGCTTTGCGCACTTGAGAGGATCGAGGCCGAGGTCTCCCACGCCCCTCGTGACTATGGGGCGGATATATCCATTCCTGAGGTTGTTCTTCCGCAGGGTCTCGAGTATGGCCTCGGCCATCTCCTCCCTCGTCATGGGGATCTCCAGTGTGATCGCCTTTGCGGAGTCGTAGAGCCTCTTTATGTGCTCTTCCAGCCGGAAGACCCGGCCGTCGTAGGCCCTGATGCCCTCGAAGACCCCATCGCCATAGAGGAAGCCGTGGTCGAAGACCGAGATCGATGCCTCCCCCTCTGGGACAAAGCTACCATCGACGTATATAAGGCTCATGATGAATCATGTGGAGGCATAATTGCCTAGGATAAATGCATTTTGATCCATCGAGGCATCGATGGATTTATTACCTAATGCGAGAAGCCTAAAGGCTACCTCTCTGGCGGTGTTAGGAGCTATGGCGAAACTTGGTTTTGTTGTATCAGAGTTCAACAGGGATATCACCTATCAGATGGAGTTGCTGGGAAAGGAGCATGCAGCCTTCCTGGGGGCGGAGGTGGCATACGTCTTCTACGTTCCCGGGGTATACGATATGCCGATCGCGGCGAGGAGCCTGCTCCGTCGCGATGACGTGGATGCGGTCGTTGCCATCGGTTGCGTGATACAGGGCGAGACTGCGCACGACGAGGTGGTGGTGCAGCACGCAGCCAGAAAGCTGATGGACCTCTCGCTCGAGCACGACAAGCCTGTTACCCTCGGCATATCCGGGCCCAGGATGTCGCGGGCCGATGCTCACCGGCGCGTCGACTATGCCAAGCGGGCAGTCGAGGCTGCGATAAAGCTGATAAAACGGCTGGAGGGCATCTAAATGGTCTCAACCAGGATGTCCTCTATCGTCGACTCTCCCACGATGACGATCTCGGCCATGGCGAAGAAGCTCACATCGGCCGGCCTCGACGTGATCGATCTCGGGGTGGGAGAGCCCGATTTCGACACTCCAAAGCATATATGCGACGCTGCCTGCGAGTCCATTTGGAGGGGGGATACCCACTACACGCCCTCCAATGGAATTGCGGAGCTCAGGCAGGCGATTGCCGAGAAGTTCTGGTATGACAACCACATCACGGTATCCTCCGACGATGTGATCGTGAC
The DNA here is from genome assembly GCA_016927425.1 of Methanotrichaceae archaeon. Taxonomy (GTDB): domain Archaea; phylum Halobacteriota; class Methanosarcinia; order Methanotrichales; family Methanotrichaceae; genus JAFGMR01. The sequence continues at coordinate 7,453 of JAFGMR010000054.1, forward strand.
CCCCGGGGCCAAGATGGCGGTCTTTGCCGCGATCCAGGCGACGATGGACGAGGGGGACGAGTGCGTCTTGATCGGCCCCTCCTGGGTCAGCTACGAACCATGTGTCACATTCGCGGGAGGTCGCGTCGTCTGGGCCGACGTCGACGAGGAGTTCATGCCTCATGACCTCGCCGAGTTCATAACCGATAAGACGAAGCTCATCATAGTAAACTCGCCTAGCAATCCAACGGGATCGGTGCTGGGAGCAGACGTTCTCCGCGAGATCAGGGATCTCGTCGTGGATAACCGGCTCTACGTCATCTCTGACGAGATCTATGAGAAGATCATATACGATCGGGATCATATCAGCATAGGTTCGCTATCGGGGATGGAGCACCGGACGATCACCATCAACGGCTTCTCGAAGGCATACGCAATGACCGGATGGCGTCTTGGATACCTGACCGGCCCTCCCGAGATCTTGAGATGGGTGGGCAGGCTTCAGTCCCACTCCACGTCTCATGCGACGACCTTCGTCCAGAGGGCCGGCGTAACTGCGCTTAGGAGTTCCCAGGAGATGGTGGGATCGATGGTGGCGGAGTTCCGGACCCGAAGGGATCTGATGATCGAAGGCCTAAGCGAACTCGGGATGAGGTGTACCAATCCCGGAGGAGCCTTCTATCTCTTCCCCGACGTATCAGAGTACGGAGGCGGGGACGAGTTCGCAAAGAGGATGTTAAGCGATGCCTTGATCGCCGTGACTCCAGGCTCGGCGTTCGGGCCTGGTGGATCGAACTTTGTTCGCATCTCCTATGCAGCATCCCAAGAAAGGCTCAAGGAATCATTGGAGCGCATGGCAAAGTTGGTTGGGGCCTGA
>JAFGMR010000055.1 GCA_016927425.1 Methanotrichaceae archaeon
ATCGGAGAAGCTGGGACAGCAGATGGGAAGATCGGAGAAGCTGGGACAGCAGATGGGAAGATCGGAGAAGCTGGGACAGCAGATGGGGAAGGGGGAAACGGCATATGTTGATCGGCGTGAGCCTGGGGCCTGGAGACCCAGGCCTCCTGACGCTTAAAGCAGTCGAGGTCCTATCCAAGAGCGAGGCCGTCTTCGTGCCCGGGGAGCTTGCAAGGGAGCTTGCATCCCCCTACTGCAGGCCGATCGTCCTCGAGTTTCCCATGATAGAAGACGAGGGGCGCCTGGAGCATATATGGGCGAGGAACGCGGACATAGTGGCCAAGGAGGCCCGCCGTGGCCAGGCCGCCTTTGCTTGTATTGGAGATGTAAACACCTTCTCCACATTCACGCATCTCAAACGGCTGATACTGGAGAGGCATCCAGGGACCGCAGTCGAGAGCATCCCTGGCGTCTGCGCAGCTTGCGCCCTTGCTGCGCGCCTGGGAGTCGGCCTTGAGAGATCATTTCTGGTCTCGGACGGATCTTCACCGAATGCGACGATCCGCCTCAAGGCCACACGCCCGGCTGAGATCGCGCTGTCGCTTCAAAGGGAGGGATTCGACGAGTTCGCCCTCGGGTCTCGACTATACTCAGGCGATGAGAAGCTGATTCGGGGGGAGATGCCTGAGAAAAGCGGCTACTTCAGCGTTCTATACGCCCGAAAAAGGGGCACGCATGGTGATCAGAATATGATGACTCGAGATGCCGACCAAAAAGCCTCCCCAAAATCGGAAAATGAGGTCCACCAACGGTGATGAGGATTGATGATTCGAGAATCGTTGAATCGAGATGCCGCCTGCAGAGCTGCCCCTAAACGAAAAATGAGGGCTACCTCCGATGGGGAGGATCGATGAAGCTCGCAATAGTCGGCGCAGGCCCGGGCGACCCCGAGCTGATAACCATGAAGGGTGCAAAGCTGCTTGCCTCTGCCGATCTGGTGGTCTACGCCGGATCCCTTGTAAATCCAGAGCTCTTGCGGGGGCTGAAGGCAGAGGTCGTGGACAGCAGCAGCCTCTCCTTGGAGGAGACGACCGAGATGATGCTCGACGCCTTGAAGGCTGGAAAGGAAGTCGTCCGGCTCCATAGCGGCGACCCCTCCCTCTACGGAGCCGTTCTCGAACAAATGGCGCCGCTAGAGGAGGCGGGCGTGGAGATCGAGGTCGTGCCTGGCGTATCCTCCCTCTTCGCAACGGCTGCCGCGCTGAAGACCCAGCTCACGCTCAAAGGGGTATCCGAGTCCCTCATAATCACAAGGCCTGCGGGAAGGACCCTCGATGAGGACGAGATCGCCGCCCTATCACGACACGGGAGTACTATGGCCATCTTCCTTGGCGTCGATAGGATTGGAGAGATCGTCTCATCCTTAGATATGCCACCTTCAACGCCTACTGCCGTCGTCTATCGGGCATCCTGGCCAGACCAACGGATAATCCTTGGAACCATCGGGGATATTGCGGAAAAGGTTAAGGAGGCAGGGATCGATCGCTCCGCCATGATCTTGGTGGGCGATGTTATAACACGCTCCGGATTTAGGAGGTCCCACCTATATCGCAGCCGCAAGTAGCAGTCCTCACGTTTCCCCGCGACCGAGAGAAAGGGGAGCTGCTCTGTGGAGCGCTCGATGACGAGTTTCGCCCTCGCCTCGTCGTATACGAGAAGGATGAGACCGGGGAGACGATCGAAGAAGCCCTCGTGCGCGCTATGCGAGAGCACGACCTTGTGGTGGCAGTGATGGCGGTTGGAATCGTCGTTCGATCGATCTGTCCAGCCCTCCAAGATAAGTGGAGGGAGACGCCAATCGTTGCCGTCGACTCCGCCCTCAGGTCAGCCGTTCCCGTCATCGGAGGGCATCATGGGGCAAACCGCCTCGCGCTTCACCTGCATCGACGCCTCGGCCTGTACCCGGCAATCACTACCGCCACCGAGGCAGAGGGAAGGCCGAACGTCGAGGGGATGGCCGAGGCGCTGGGCTGCTATATTTCAAACGTGGATAGCTCCAAGGGAGTGAACATGGCCTTCCTCCGGGAAGATGTCCCCCTGATTAGAATCGAGGGCCCGAGGGTCGTTATCGTCGACGAGGACGTTTCCGTCCTCAAGGGCAATGGCGGCCTCGTCGTGGGCCTTGGAACGAATAAGGGGGTCCAGGCGGATGAGGTGATGGAGGCGATCCTCTCAGCCCTGAGAGAGGTCGGAAGGGAGCCAACGGATATTCGGGTGCTTGCTAGCGCATGGATCAAGGGAGACGAACCTGGCATCAAGGAGGCTGCAAGAATGCTAGATAGGGAGGTCATCTTCCTCTCCTCGGAGGTCCTCAACTCTCAAGATCCGCCCAGCCCCTCTCGCGCTTCCGACCTCGGCCTCAAGGGGGTTGCAGAGCCTGCAGCACTTGCGTTATCGAAAAGGCTTCTGATGAAGAAGAGGATCTACGGGAGGGTGACCGTTGCCCTTGGAGAGTGAGCCGAGGCTTCGGATAGTTGGGATCGGACCCGGCGGCGACCTCATCACCCGCCAGGCGCAACAAGCGATCACTGAAGCTAGCTGCGTTGTGGGCTTTCGCCCCTATCTGGAGATGGTACGGGGCCTGATCGGAGAAAGGCAGGTCGTCTCGACCGGAATGGGGCGGGAGGTGGACCGTGCAAGGGAAGCGGTAAGGCTCCTGGAGGAAGGAGATGTTGCCCTCATCAGCAGCGGAGACCCAAACGTCTACGGAATGGCAGGGCTAGGGCTCGAGATCGCATCGAGGGCGGGGCTCTCCCATAGGGTTGATGTAGTCCCCGGCGTCACCTCCTTTGCGGCTGCTGCCTGCGCTGCGGGCATCTGTTTTCGCCGATCCATCGCCATGATCAGCCTGAGCGATCTGCTCACCCCCTGGAGCAATATCGAGAGGCGGGCAGCCCTCGCCCTGGAGCTTGGAATCTCGATTGCATTCTACAATCCACGAAGCAAGAAGAGAACCTGGCAGTTCCGTCGGGTGCTGGAGATGATGGACGAGAGGGTCGAGAGGCTCGATAGGAACGAGGTCATCCTCGCTCGAAACGTAGCCCGACCGGATGAGGAGATCCGCACGACGACTGCAACTGATCTCCTGGAGAACGATCGGCTGATGGAATGGGTGGACATGTCAACATTGGCGATCAAAATTGGGGACGGCGTTTCCAGAGGATCGGCGCTCCATAATTCAGCGATCAACCTTGTGGGAGTTGGCCCTGGAGACCCAAATCAGCTGACGCTCGAGGCGGAGAAGATCATAGGAGAGTCCTCGCTCGTCATGGGGGCAAGGCGTTACCTTGGAATCGTGGATTGCCTCGTCCAGGGGAAGACAGCCTCCCAGAGCGGCAGTTGGCCTGAGAGGACCGCATCCCGCCTGAAGATGGCCAGAGAAGAGGCAGCGTGGGGGGGAAGGGCCACCATTCTCTCTGGGGGAGACCCAAGCCTCTTTGGATCGGCCCACAGGATCACAAAAGAGCTCCCAGTGCATATCTCACCCGGACTAAGCGCCTTCTCCGCCCTGGCTGCGAGGGCAGGAGCCCCCCTCGTAAACGACACAGTCCTCCTCTCGGGGCTGGACGATAACGCCCTACCCCAGCTGCTCGACTCCGGCTTTGCAGCAGTCCTTTACAACATAGATGCCCCAAGGCTGAGGATGGCGACGAAGATCGCCGCAAATAGGCCTTGTGCGATTGCCCGCGATTTGGGACGGCGCGAGGAGAGGATGGTGGTCCAACCAGGCGAGGATGTGCGATTCCTCGATGGAGGAAGGTTCACCATGGTGATCGGAGGAGAGGGATCTAATCTCGATGGTGGAAGGATCATCACCAGGCGAGGATATCAAACCAAGTACAGCTATTAGAATGAACAGGCGGAAGGTTATCATGGAATGGGATTGGATGGACGATCACGAGTACGTGGACCTGGGGGCCACTACCGAAGAGGGCAGGGAGATCAGCATGAAGAGCAGGAGCCTTATCGCGTCCAAAATAGGCAACCGCGGACCAGAGGACAGGATCAGGCAGCGCTGTGTCATTGCAACCGGCGATACCGGAATTGCAGATCTCCTCAGATTTCAGGAGAGGCCGGTGGAAGCAGGCCTCATCGCCTTGGAGAGAGAGGCTCCCATCTTCGTCGACATAAGGATGGTAGAGGCTGGGATCATCAAGAAGGGACATGATAGCCCTGTTATGACCTTCATCGGAAGCGGCGACGCTCTGGCCTCCAAGCGTGGAATCACAAGGACATCGGCCGGAGTCCTCGCGAGAGATGCCGAGCTTCCAGGAAGCATCGTAGTCATTGGAAACGCCCCCTCCGCACTGATGACGCTCTGCGAGCTCGTCGAGGATGGAATGGAGATGCCAGCGCTTGTGATCGGAGTTCCCGTGGGATTCGTAAACGCCTCCGAGAGCAAGGAGCGGCTGCGCCGCCTTGGTCTTCCGTCGATCACCACCGTTGGAACGCGGGGGGGAACGCCCATCGCCGTTGCCGCCATGAACGAGATAGTGACGATCCATTACGAGAGGAGCAGGGAAGGATAGGGGCGATGGACCGACGCTGTCGAATGACGACGTGGTGACTGCCGAATCATGGTGACCCGAATCAGGCAACTGCTGAATGGATGGACCTGGAGTATCCACCTCGATGAGGAGGGAAAATATGAGGAAGGCAGATGAGGATCTGATAGACCCCGTGAACGGCTATCACATCCCACCCCTTTGGTTGGAAAGATCCAATATTCCAGATATCAGGGAGAAGATAGAGAGCGGGATGTGGGTCCTCCTCTCGGACGGCCAGCTCCTCCGCCGGGGCTACACCACGGGGACCACCGCGGCTGCAGCCTGCAAGGGGGCAGTCATGTCGCTTAGATCTCCTGTTGAGGAGGTGGAGGTTCCAACCCCAGCCGGAATCAGGGTGAAGCTTGCGGTTCATGGCCGTAAGGGAAGTTGTCTTGCGATCAAGGATGGAGGAGATCATGAGTTCGACCTGACAAACGGCCTGGAGGTTCTGGGAGTTGCAATGCAGTCATGCGAGACGGAGATCGTGGCAGGAGAGGGGATCGGTCGGATAACGCGAAAGGGGCTCTGGATCCCCATCGGAAAGCCAGCCATTAGCCAATCCGCAAATAGAGCCATTCACGATGCGATCATTGAAGGGCTCGACGAGACAGGCCTCTCCGGGGCCCGCGTGGAGCTGAGCCTGCCGCGGGGACGCAAGATCGCCCCTCTAACTCATAACCCAGAGGTGGGAGTCGAGGGCGGCCTCTCGATCCTCGGATCGACGGGCTTCGTCGAGCCATGGAACGAGCATATGGGGGAGTGCACCGCAGAGAAGATAGCGGATCTCGACAAGGTTGTCGTGACCACGGGAAGGATAGGCCTGAGATATAGCAGAGTTCTCTTTCCAAACCACACGGCCGTTCTTCTCGGAAGCAGACTCGACCTCCTGCGCCTACGCCCCGAGCAAGATAGCGTCGTCTGCGGCCTTCCAGGGCTCATATTGAGGTGGGCCTTGCCAGATATACTCCAAGGAAGCGGTTATGCAACAGTTGGAGAGATGGCACAGACAGATCCAGGAGATCCGGCGATCGACCGGGCCCTGGATCGCCTTCGAGGACGTCTGCCAAAGACGAGGATAGTCTTGATCGACAGAATTGGCCGGGTCATAAGGGATGTAATTCCATGAAGGTCGTGGGAGTTGGGGCAGGCCCTGGAATGCTCACCGAGGAAGCCATCCGGGCGATTGAGGGCTCAAGGCTGATCTACGGTTCCCCAAGGGCGATCGAGATCGCATCCCCTTCCATCTCTCCATCCGCCAAGGTCAAGGTGATTCGGGACTACAAGGCCCTCAGGGATCTGCCAGAGGAGGCGGTCGTCCTCTCAACCGGAGATCCGCTTCTAAGCGGCCTTGGATTTCTCGGGGGCGAGATAGTCCCGGGAATATCCAGCATGCAAGTCGCTTGCGCTCGTCTTCGCCTGAGCCTTCTGAAGGTCGTTCCAATAACAGTTCACGGAAGAAGGATGGATACCGATGGAATCGCATTCGAGATAGACCGAGGCAAGACAGTATTTCTGCTGGTGGACGAGGCATCGGATCTCGCCGGCCTCTGCCGCCATCTGGAGGAGGCTGGCCTCTCCAGGGATCTTGTGATCATGAGCGATCTTGGATATCCAGAGGAGCACATAGCCTTCGGAAGCACGAGGTCCCCTCCCGCCGTTCGAGGCCTATCCTCTGTCCTCATAGGGGAGATCGAGCGGCTCTAATGCCCTTGATCGCAGACCCTAGGCCCCTGGATCGCAGACCCTAGGCCCCTGGATCGCAGACCCTAGGCCCCTGGATCGCAGACCTTGCAGGGCGAGAAGCCAGCCTCGATTGCCTCCTTCGACGATGCAAAGTAGACCCTGTTCTTCTCCGCGATCTTGGCGGCATACCGGCAGTCGGCTCGGTGATACTTCTTGGTGGTCACGCTTCCGATGAGGTCGCGCGATGAGTTGATTCCCTGGTCGAGGAACTCCTCTAGATCCATGCTCACCACCTCTGGATCTTCGCTCGCTGAACTGGGCGACTCGATGAATACGATCGTCGTCCTCTCGCGTGGCCAATTTCCCAGGCACTGGCGCCTTCCAGAAGCGATCGTTCCCTCCGGCCCTTGGACCTCAAGATCAACGATGTACTCCCCCTCGACCAACGGGAGATCCCGGAAGATCTGGAAGGACTCCCATCGACCTGGCCTTGGATCGAGCAGGAGATAAGAAGCCCTATCCACGAGCTCATCTCCATTCCATAGGGAGGCGATTAGGAGTAGATAGGGCGATGGATCCCACAGGAGAACCTGCCCGCAGGTGCGGGATGTGGTAGGGGAGACCAATGACTGGAAGTCGAGATCGATGCCGGAGGATCCAGGGTCCTTCACATAGAGGGCCGCTGCCTCCGCAGCCTCCGACGCCTCGGAAGGGACCTCCTCGATGCAGCCAATGGCGAAGAGAGGGATGATCAGGACCAAAAGGGAGATGATCGTTCGCTTGGAACAACACTTACTAAAAATAATTATAAACAATGCCTCACCCCTTCATTTCCACTGGAATGCATTGATCGCACCTAGGCTAACTCCGGCTTTGAGGCCGATCTTCGAGGGATCTAAGGACCCTCACGCCGACCTCGATGCATTCCAGCTGGCGCCTTAGCTTATCGAGATCGCCTTCGGAGCGCATCCCTTCGGCAAGCTCCTCCAGCTTCCAGAGAAGGGCCATTCTGATGGAGGCCTCTTCCAGGCCGGCCTCTCGCGGGAGCTTGTCTGCCACAGACTCGCCTTCGGCCTTTCGATCTGCCCAAGTTCTGGATACAGCTCCAAATTCGTCATCCGGCTTGCCCCCTCCTTCGCCAATCACATGCTCCATGCCGGGCCGTTCTGCCGCACCCATTGCCCCTTCCTCCACCTTCGCCCGGCCCTCTTCTGTTGAGACATCCTCCGCAAAGCCCCCCTCGACCAATCCATCCTTTAGAAGGCCTTCGTCAGCGAAGCGCCCCATCCCTCTGCCTGTCTGCCCTCCGCTCAGAACCTCCCGGGAACCCTTAGAAATAGAGGCAGGTCGCCCTCCAGATACGGCCTCTCCCTCCTCGATCAGCTTTCCAGACTCATCGAAGGAGCAAACTGGACAGATCAGCCTGCCATTGTAGCGAAAGAGCGTGGCGCCGCATTGATGAGTGCTTGCAAGCATAGTGCCCCCTCTCTCCAGAAGCCCTGTCATCCTCTTTATTATATCATCCTCATCCATATTAGATCGCCCCCAAGGCTGAACTCATTCGAACGTAATATCGAGATCCAATGCTATATGACCATATCAATCCGGTCGATCGCCAAACGAAAGCCCAAGCCTGCATCGCAGCCTTTTGCCGCGATGATACACAGCTATCACCACACGTTTTAAATAGGACTAAGTTAGCATGGTCTTGGGTTTATAGGACGGATATCCCCCTTAACCCTTTTGCCGTCCTTAGTACAAGGTGATTTTATGCCAGCCGAGAAAGTGATTAAGCAATGCGTCGAAGTGCTGGAACGGATCATGGCAGACGATGCCGTGCCCCGAAATATCAGGCGTTCGGCGGAGAACGTCAAAGGAATCCTTCTGGAGGAAGCGAACACCGAGGCGGTCAGAGCCGCATCGGCGATATCTGTATTGGATGAGATAAGCAACGATCCCAATATCCCACTGCATACCAGGACCCTGATCTGGAACGTAGCAAGCCAGCTGGAGACAGTCCCCGTGGCTTGACCGTTCAAGTCCTCGGCATAACCAGCCCCGGAAAAACCGGCGGATCCATGGATCAAGGGCTCTCGTCGCCGGTGCGAGCCCTCTATCGCGAAAGGAGAAGCAGCTTCATGGTCAACGATAGCGATTCAGGCCAAGATTGGCTAAAGCCAAGGGGGAAGCAGGCCGATCATGAAGCTAGTCCCAATCGGTAAGAGGACAACTCTGCCCAACTGCGCCCTACGATCCTAAAGGAGGCTTCGGCCAAGAGGGTCAAAGGGCGCGACGACGAGATCTGTTGCCTTCCTACCATCCTGTGACATGGAAGATAAAAAGACGATCCTTCACAATTCCTTAGCATGATGTTGGTTCATCGCCATTCAATTTGGGCGTGGGTGGCAAGTGTCGGCGCATTCCTGCCTTCATCTCGCCATTCCCCCCAGGATTATCGATATGTAACAACTCACCTCAGACCCTTCATGACATAAAAAATGGCTCATACCTGGAATCTCCCAGGATCCGTACGCGCACAATTTAACGAAGTGTTATAATGTTTATTCATGAGCAATTTGCTCTTAAACGATTTCGCCCTCCTGAAAACCGAGATGAGTGGCTAGTCCGAGTTTTGCGCGAAGCTCAAGATTCGTGGATATCAATCCTCATCAGTATCAAACGGCCAGCGTCACAAGGGAGGACCGCTTCTCCTCTGACTCCCACCCCTTGATTTCCATTGGGATCAGTGGAAAATAGGAGTTCCTGGCCATTCGACGTCGGTATAACGGCGATCAGTTCTCGCTAAGAGATCATCCATGCCTTAAGTGATGGTCAAAGTGGTCATTCCCAATGCAAGAGATTCTAATGCGACCCCTTTCAACGGTATCGCAATTGACGTTATAGCGATCGATGGCTCTTCAAAGGATCATATCGCTGGGGGTAATTTGAGGATTCCAACTGAATCCTTCGTGCTCTTCGCTGAATCATGTGGATAAGGCTTATTGGAGTGCAACGATATAAATCTTTTATTATATATTTGTAACATTACAGCTAGCCACCACATGCTGATAACCAGGAGAGCACGAAAGCACAAGCACGCCGAAACTTGCTATGTTATGCCATCATAAAGAAAGATGATCCACTCAGATTTCCTCATGCGATCTCATTTCCAGATGGCCTTGAGATACCTCGACTAACGGAATATGCCAATTTTGACTATCTCTCGACAAGAACGTTTAAGTAGGTTAACTCACTAACCAAGAAATGGCTATATCTCTATCATGATCAATCAATACAATCAATTTCTATATCTCTATCTTCCAGTGGAAATAAAGGGGTCCCTCCCTTTCCAATGGAAATGAAGGGGTCTGCACCATAACTCTTAAGATATCCCTAACCCACTCTTACTCGATCCGGAGGGGATTCTACTGTCTATGCCAAGCGGTTTATTTGCAGATCTATTGAACCAAGGGGGGATATTCGAGACGAGGGACGTCCTTAGGCCAGCCTATACCCCCAAGGTCCTGCCTCATCGAGAGGAGCAGATCAATGCCCTCGCTAATGTATTAGTGCCTGCCTTGCGAGGGGAAACCCCTTCGAATGTCCTCATCTACGGCAAGACTGGCACGGGCAAGACTGCTGTTGCCAAGTACGTGGGAAAAGAGCTCGAAGAAGCGGGATTTGGCGTCAAGTGCACCGTGATCTACATCAATTGCGAGGTGGTCGACACTCAGTATAGGGTCCTCGCACATCTGGCCCGTCACTTCGATAAAGAGATTCCCATGACCGGATGGCCTACCGATCAGGTCTACTCCGAGTTCAGGAGCGCTCTTGATTCCCATCAACGGGTAGTCGTGATCATGCTCGATGAGGTTGACAAGCTTGTGAGGAAAGGAGATGATGTGCTCTACAACCTGTCACGAATAAACGGCGACCTCGTGCAGGCTCGCGTGAGCATCATTGGCATATCAAACGACCTCAAGTTCATGGAGTTCCTGGATCCCAGGGTAAAGAGCTCGCTTGGGGAAGACGAAATCATTTTTCCCCCTTATAACGCGGAGCAGATCAGGAACATCCTCGAACACAGGGCAGAGCTCGCATTCAAGCCAGCGGTCCTGGACGACGAGGTAATCCCCCTCTGCGCTGCCTTCGCCGCCCAGGAGCACGGCGATGCTCGGAGAGCATTGGACCTCTTGAGGGTCTCTGGGGAGCTTGCCGAGCGTTCTAGAAGTCCTGCGGTGACCGAGGATCATGTTCGCCAGGCAAGGGAGCGGATAGAGTTGGATCGAGTAGAGGAAGTAGTCCGCACATTGCCTACCCAATCCAAGCTTGTCCTCTATGGGATCATCCTCTTGGAGGAGCAGGCCACGAGGAACATCACGACTAGCGTTGTCTACAACATGTACAAGCAACTATGTCCCTTGGTCGAGGCCGACTTCTTGACGCATAGGCGAATAACCGATCTTATCGCCGAGCTTGATATGCTGGGCATACTGCATACTATCGTTGTGAGCAAGGGTCGCTATGGCCGGACCAAAGAGATCAATCTGAGCGTCTATCCGGCCAAGCTCAAGGGGACCCTTCTTCAGGACTATCGGCTCAAGGTCTTGAATACGGTAAGCGTGCCCGTTCAAGCTCGTCTGGGCATGAGCAGGTCTGGATGAGGTTTAGGGTAATGTCATTTTTGAGGGGATCGAACACTTCGACTCTCAAATAAGCGATATCGTCATTAAGCGATATCGCCTCCTTCGATCATTCCGCCCTCAGTGCTTCGATTGGATCCAGCATTGCTGCCTTGTTGGCTGGATAGATGCCTGCAATGGTGGTGATCAATACTCCGAAGAGAAGTCCAGACAGGGCAGATGAGAATGTCACCTCCTGAGGAATCCTTGCGATAGAGCCTACAACTCCGGATACCAGTGCTCCTAGAATTATGCCAATCAAGCTGCTAACAAGGCCGAGCATCCCTGCGTCGAGGAGATAGAGGATCCTGATATCCCAGGCGGTTGCCCCTATTGCTTTCATCGTTCCGATCTCGTGCGTCCTCTCCTTGACGGTGAGCATCATGACGTTGGATATGCCTATGGCCCCCACTATCAGGGATATGGAACCGATGCCTGCGAGGGCATACTTGATCATGTTCAGCACCTCGAGCAAGGACTCGAACCTGGTTGTTGTGGGCTCTACGGTGTATGCCTCGTCTCGATGTATCCTCGCCAAGCCCTCATCCACGTCGTCGGCCGTCGCCTCTACCTGGGATGCATCTTCAGCCCTAATCGAGATGCTGGAGTACTTGTACTCATCCCTGCCGAGGAGCTCCTCCAAGGCCTTGTGGGTGATGAAGATGCAATCATCCGGGGCATAGTTGGGGTCCTCGTCCTCTTTCAGGATGCCTGCAACCTTGAAGTCCATGTAACGGCCTTCTTCGCTGAGGTATAGCCTGATCCGGTTTCCGGGCGAGATATCCATCCTGAAGAAGTTCTGCGCTATCTCATAGCTGACGACGGCGGCCTTGTAATCGGAGTCGACAAGGAACCGGCCGCGATCTATCACCACTTTGAGGTCTTCATGATGGGAGGGCGTGATCCCCATCACCCTTACTGAGGCATTGTCTCCTCGGAAGGATAGAAGGGCGGACGCGGACTTCAGAGGGTATACCGCCTTCACCCCCACTATGTTCTCGATGATCTTCACGTCCCTATCATCCAGCTCGGCTGGTTCCTCTGGGGCAAAGGAGGGCCGCTCGCCTGGGCCTGGTCCCATGTTCGATCCAGGCCTTACGTTTATGAGATCCATCTCCATGTCCCCAAATCGTTCGTTGACGCCGCTATAGAGGCCCTCGCTTACCGAGAGCATGGCGACTATTGAGACGACTCCGATGATGATCCCGAGGCTCGACATGAATGCCCTGCGGCGATCGGACTTGAAGCTCAAGAGGACGTACTCAAGTATATCAATAGGTCTCAACTTTGGGCACCTTCTCGAAGCCTAGGGTTTGGCCCGCCTCTTATGCCAGAAGTATGCGCCGCCGATCATTGTCGGCAGTAGGATTGCTGCAGTCACAACCGTCGTGGTGCCCATACCCGATGTATTATTTGCCGGCCTCGTTCGATCCCCGGTGGTCCCTTCCATCGTCCTCTGGGCGGTTATGGTGTAGACCTCCGATTCGTGCCAGGTATCCCCGTTTTTGAACCTGGCCTTGAAGCTCAGGTTCTTGACCGGGTCGGCGGTCCGGTCGGAGGAGATGGAGTTCATGTCGAAGTCGATGGTGAATATCTCATCGGGCTCCATGGTGCCGATATAGTACTCCTGAGGCGAGAACTCCACGCCCCTCCCCTCGGGGACAATCGTGACGGCGTTCAGGGCGTTCTGCCGGGGGTTGGCCACGTCCAGGCTCACGCCCGAGTCAGATGCAGCCTCGGATTGTATCAGCATCACGTCGGAGGAATCCACCTTAATTGGAATCCGGCGGTTGATCTCTTTTGGGGCCTCCACGTATCCGCCTATGAGCTTGACGTCCAGGAAGTGGGTGCCATCATCGATCTCCTTGCTGGACTGGACGTTGAAGTAGACGGTTATCTTGTCTCCGGGTCCGATCGAGCCAATGTTCTCATAGGGGCCGGTCATGACCTCGATCTCGTCTGTCCCATTCATCTGGACCAGGTAGATGGGCATGGAGAACGAGAAGTCCTCGTTCTGGAAGGAGATCACGTACTGATCGGCGCAGTTCTCGATCTCTATCGATACGATTCCCGAATCCCCGGCCATCAGCACCTCGGGCGATACCTTGGAGCTGATCATCACCGTCGGTTCCGGGTAGCGATACATATAGTCGTAGGGGTATGCCCCACCAGGCAAGGCTAAGGATAGCAGTAGGATCGTCAATAGCGCCCATCTTATCATCAAATCCCCTCTTGTACCACGCGTCCATCCCTCATTTGTATCATCCGACTGCAATATCTTGTCATCTCAAGATCGTGTGTCACCATCAATATGGTGCGCCCATCGTCGTTCAGCTTCTTCATGATATCCATGATCTCGCAAGTGCTCTTCTCGTCGAGGTTGCCTGTTGGCTCATCAGCCAGTATGATCATTGGATCGTTGGCAAGGGCTCTCGCAATTGCCACCCTCTGCCGTTCCCCACCTGAAAGGTTAACCGGGCTGTATTCCAGGCGATGTCCCAGCCCCACGGCCTCCAGAAGCTCCCTCGCTCTGATCCTCCTGGCATTGGGAGGCCTCTCCTGGAGGATCATCGGAAGCTCCACGTTCCTGAGGTTAGACATCCTTCCTATCAGGTTGAAGCTCTGGAATATGAATCCGATCTGGTCCCTTCTTATTCTGGCCAGCTCTCCATCCGATAAGGTGCATAGGTTCTCTCCCTTCAGGATCACGCTTCCCCCGGTGGGCCGGTCGAGGCAACCCAGGATGTTCATCAAGCTGCTTTTTCCGCATCCAGAAGGGCCCATCAGTGCTACGAACTCTCCCTCTTCTATGCAGAGATCAATCCCCTTGAGGACCGGGACGACCATATCCCCTACCCGATATCCCTTTTCAAGGTCGATCGTCTCTACGAGGGTCACGGCTCGCCTCCTTGGAGGACGTCGCTAAGGGCAGCTTGCCATATGTGCCGGCTTTGGATGGGGAGCCCTCCATGTGCGCGATTAATTCCGCCCCTTAATGGGAGGGGGCATATGGCCTTGGTTGGTGAGAGGGCCACGGTCCAAGGAAATCTCATCTCTTTCATCGCGGCGAGCCTCCTCTGGCCTCGAATCTCGGGCATACAGGCCAGTGTACAGCTTGAGGCATGGTTTGTAGGGACATAGCTTCTTTCAATCTCCTCCTGGGAGGATTTGGGTGGTCTTTCATCGTCATCATCGAAGGCCGATAAGCAGTGAATTCTATAGGATCCTCATCCGGTTCTTTATAGGCTCTGGTCTTCAACATTCGTGGAAGGGCCCAATCCCACTACCCGGGCAGGGTCGTCGTCAAGCATCACGCTATGATCGAACGATAGAAGAAACTAGCACCGGAATAAATGGCCCCATGACCGTTCGAAGATCGTTCAAAAGGTTCGATCTCCTTCCCTTTACCGTTAAAACTGATATTTATGTTTAAAAAGCATTTGGGACGTATATAGAGGTTTTTTTCTAGTAATTAACCCTTTTTAAGGCGTATTTAGTGGTTTAATCTCCGCCGTGCGGCAGAGGATTTGTGCGGGAAGGAGCCATTTCTCCCAGCCTTTGCCTCCATCGTCTCATCCAATCGGGATCGCAGGTGACGTGGACATAGCCATGTTGGCCTTTGGACCATCCTTTCTCCTCCATTTAGACCGGGCCTTTACCCTCTAATACCCCATCTTCAAGGCACTGGGGACAGAGCGCCTTGACCTCGTGGACCTGTGCATTATCTCCCTTTTGGATCTGGGGTTCGCACAGGAGATCCTCTTTCTCCACCGCGGTGCTGTCTATTTGTGCCGGAGACCTGAGGAGGCCTTAAGGGGGATTAAGGGGTGATCCAAGCGGAGCCCAAATCTTGGGCGGTTGGAGGAGCCCGTACAGGTTCCCAGGAGATCGAAGTACTATCAAGATGTGGATGGCGAATTGATGGCAGATTTAAGCCTTCGGCGGATTGCGGGAGGGGATGCAACCCAAAATCTTTTATATATACAATATATAAAATCATAGAATAAATATATGCGCCGATCGGGAATCGAACCCGAGTTTAGGCGTTGGCAACGCCTAGTGATAACCGCTACACTATCGGCGCGAATGAGGCCGCATCATCCCATCACCTCCTAGCGTAAAAAGATTGCGGATAGAGGATTGGCCGGGTGAGATCTTCTCTCTCTTCCCTCCTTCCTATTCCCTCGATCTGGGCTGCATATCTTTTATCTACCATGAGCCATCTCTCTCGATCGGTGTGTTCCCTTGTATGATGTCATCGTTGTTGGTGCTGGACCGGCCGGGCTTACTGCGGGCATGTACTGCGCCAGGGGCGGAATGAGAACCCTGATCCTGGGAAACGTCTACGGTTCGCAGCAGTCCATGGGAGGGATGTATGAGAACTACCCCGGCTTTCCGGAGGGTATCTTAGGATTGGAGCTTTCGGAGAGGATGCTGGCACAGGCGAAGAGGTATGGCGCGGAGCACAAGCAGGAGCAGGTGCAGAAGGTCGTATCTTTGGAGGGCGTATTCCTGATCAAGACCGAGAGCTGGGAGTACCAAGGCCGTGCGCTGATACTTGCAACCGGCGCCTCCCATCGGAGCCTTGGCGTGCCAGGAGAAGACAAGCTTGTGACACGGGGCGTCTCCTACTGCGTCTACTGCGACGGAGCCCTCTTTCGAGATCGCGTGGCAGCAGTCGTCGGCTATGGGAATGGGGCTGCCCGGGCAGCACTCTACCTTGCAAACATCTGTAGCAAGGTACATCTCGTATGCACCCAGGAGAAGCTTGTTGCAGAGGCCGTTTATCTGGACCGTCTCAAGGAGTTGTCCAATCTCGGCATGATCGCAGGGGCGGAAGTCAACCGCATATTAGGGGACGAGTTCGTAGCCGGCGTCGAGTTCACAGTTGGAGGAACGGTGCGCTCTCTCAAGGTCGACGGTGTCTTCGTCGAGGTGGGCGTCAGTCCAAATGTGGAACTGGCAGTTGATATCGGCCTCGCGATGACCAAGGGCGGTTTCATCAATGTCAATAGGTTGACTCAAGAGACGTCCTTGTCAGGGATCTTTGCAGCAGGGGATGTTACGGGCGGACGGATGCAGGTGACGACGGCTGTTGGCTCAGGGACGTCGGCTGCCATAAGCGCGATGAGGTACCTGAAGTGACCGTGGGAAAGGCTCGAACGCCTAAGGATCCTCGGCGGCCGGTTGCCGTCTGGCGGTCCAAGGAGCTACTTGATGGGGATGTTGCGGGAGCGCTCACGATCATTCTGCGGACTAGGGGTTGTCGCTGGCGCAGATGCACCATGTGTGGCTTTGCTGCAGAAGGGATGATAGTAAGCGCTGATGACCTCATCTATCAGTTCCGAAGTGCGACGAAGGGCCTCTCTGAGCGCGTGGTGAAGATCTACACTAGCGGTAGTTTTCTCGACGAGAAAGAGGTGCCTTCGTTCGTGCGTGATCTGATGCTCCGCGAGCTCTCCGCGGCCGGCGTGGAGAGGGTGGTCATCGAGTCGCGACCCGAGTATGTGTTGGGTGCTACCATGGACTCCGTCGCCTCGGCAGGGCCCGGAATCGAGGTTGGGATTGGCCTCGAGACATCGAACGATATCATCAGGGAGCATGTGATAGGAAAGGGCTTCGCCTTCGTCGATTTCCAAGAGGCATCTAGGATAGTGCATGCGAGCGGCTCTCGGGTCAAGGCCTATCTCTTGCTCAAGCCCCCTCTGCTCTCCGAGGGCGGGGCGATTCTGGATGCCATCAATTCGGCGAGGGAGGCGCGCCCTTTCGCCGATGTCCTCTCCTTGAACCTCTGCAACATCCAGCGGGGAACTCCTCTCGAGAGGATGTGGGAGCGGGGGGAGTATCGTCCTCCATGGCTCTGGTCTGCAGTTGAAGTGCTCTTGAATGCCCCAACGCCGATCATATGCGATCCTGTGGGGGCTGGCGCGAGAAGGGGCCCGCACAACTGCGGCGAATGCGACGCCCTCTTTGCCCAGGCCATTCGCAGACACGCCCTCGAACAGGATCCTTCAGTCTTCGATGGGCTTGAGTGTTCCTGCAGACCCTTATGGGAGAAGGTTATCGAGCTCGAGGAGCACTCGTTTGGAACTCCTCTGGTCTAGGGCCGCCTATCCAGGTCGGTCCAGGGCGGCTATCGGTCCTGCCATCTCATCAGGGCCGAAAATACTTTCTCAAGACCAAAAGCATTAATATAGCAAGGTAATCCAGCAGGTCAGATAGTTATATGAGATCCTTGGCTAGGAGCGAAGCAATGTCAGGATATTCGGCTTATATCCCCGAGGAGGAAATAACATGGAGCCGCCGACGCTAATCGATATGGGTTTATTCGCTATAGTTCTTATGGTCTTGTTGGGACCATTTCTGGTACGACAGGTGGAGCATAACCTGGAGGCATTTCTGTTCGTCATGGGCGTTTTAGCCGTCACTATCTCCGGGTTTGAAAGCCACGCGAACCTGATCCGGCTTTATGGGGAGCACATGCCCCATGTTGGCTGGAATATGCCCTTGATAATGGAGGCAGTCGAGGAGCCGATCTTCAAGGGGATCGTGCCCGCGGTGCTGGTGGCAGGCACCCTCTTCTACTACGGACGCTCTTACGTGCAGAGTGCGATGAACACGCTCTTGAAGGCAGTGCCGCTCAAAGTCCTTGTCTTGGTCATGGTGACCTTGCTAGGGCTTGCATCGAGCCTCATCACAGCCATCATCGCCGCTCTCCTATTGGTGGAGCTTGTAAACGCGATGCCTATGGACCGGAAGACCAGGGTGAGCGTGGTCATAATCGCTTGTTTCTCCATCGGCTTGGGAGCGGTCTTGACCCCTGTGGGTGAGCCCCTCTCCACGATTGCCATCACAAAGCTTCAGGGCCCGCCGTACGAGGCCAGCTTCTTCTTCCTCTTCAACCAGCTGGCAATTTACATAGTACCGGGATGCCTGGCGATGGGAATTCTTGCCATGTTCTTCACTGGCAAGGCCGCAGAGGTCACAAAGGTCGCCGAGGCAGCTGGCTCTCAGGATACGATGAAGGATGTGGTCATTAGGGCGCTCAAGGTCTACATCTTCGTGATGGCGCTTCTGCTGCTCGGAAGCGGGATGAAGATCATCATCGACAAGTACATCCTCTCCATCCCCTCAGAGATCATCTACTGGGTGAATATGATCTCCGCGATCCTCGATAATGCGACGCTGACCGCGGCAGAGATCAGCCCCATGATGTCCAAGGAGCAGATCCAGGCCGTTTTGATGGGACTCCTCGTCTCCGGTGGAATGTTGATCCCGGGCAATATCCCGAACATCATCTCCGCTAACAAGCTGAGCATCACGAGCAAGGAGTGGGCAAAGCTCGGGGTTCCCCTGGGCCTGGTCCTGATGATGGCCTACTTCGTCTGGGTGTTCTACATACCCTTCCATGTCGAGTTCCAGTTTTGAGACGGGGTCGATCCCGTCTTTCCTTTTTTATATCGTACTCGCGATCCTTCGCAGTCCGCGGCATCGATTTGTCGGACATATTACCATAACATCTGCCTTTATTCCCTGAGTTCCCAATTTATTGGCACAAAACCTTCATGACTTTCGGTCACCCACGAGCATGAAGATGCATCCCAAGTCATTTTCGAACAAAAGGGGACAAATGGGGCGAATAATGCTGGTTATCGCTAATAGCGTATATATAATTAAGCATGATAAATCGGTATGCTTCGGTTCTATGTGCCTAAAAGGGCGGGATGCCATGTTATTAACCCAGTAATTGGTGCGAACTCGCTTCCATGGCTGCTTCTGGGCTGGAACAAGATTCACCGCAAAACGGCCGTCATCCTTGGGCAATGATCATGCCCAAAGGATGAAAACCAGTAGGCTTTGCGGTTTTTTCATTTGAATGGCACAAAGCTCTCCCCTTGCAAAGGGCTCATCCATGAGGGCAGCCAGGTTCGTTGCTTGCGCCTTCTCGGAAGGCATGCTCCGGCAGCGCTATCGGACGCCGAGACCGCCGGACGAGAGGTACCACCTGCCCTTGTGCGCTTTCATATGCTCCAAGGCCTCTTCGTAGGAGTCGAGGGACAGGACGTTACAATCCTCGAGGTTGACCAGGACGATTCGTCCTTGGAGATCGCCCACGTTCTTCAGGGCCTCTTCGATCTCCTCCCTCAGGGGGCTTCGTCTCCTGGGGATATCTTCCGGAAGATCAGAATGAGGCAAGCTTGCCCCTCGCCAAGGCTCGGCGTATCATCTCTGCTGGCGGAAACTCGTGAATGGAAGTAATTACGACGAGCCCTTCTCCATGCTCTGCCACGGCGAGCACTGGCCGCCCCTGCGAGTCTTCGATAAGTGCTCTGAAGCCCTTCCCGGGATGGAGGTATCCATCGCAGTCTCCGATGGTTGGAAAGCAGCACAAGGGATCGTCCTCAAGGACTGAGAGCGCCTGAGCAGATCCGTAGTCAGCGGTATAGCCCATCGAGAGGCATAGCCAGTCGTAGTCGTGTTCGGCCACGTGTGGGCCAAATGCCATAAGCACGCCGCCTCCCTCGATGAACCTGGCCAATCCCTCGCGACACCTCCTGAGGGCTGGAAGCACCCTCGAATATTGGGGATTGGCAAAGCCGGTTGGGACCATCAGGAGTTTAAACCTGGGGAGGTAGGGGCTTCCAAGGAGCTCGGGCTTTATGTAGAAACAGTCAGCCCCTGCTTCTCCAAATAGCTTCTCGTAGAGAAAGCTCTTCTCACCGATCAAAGCCACATCAGGCATGGTTCGAGGATCCAGCATGGATCCTATAAGAGGGTATTGTCTCGCGAATACCTAATCGCGTATCTCATCGAATCAGCCCTCTTTACGACTGCCTTCGATAGCATTCGAACTTCACTCCCATAACCTTATTACTATATGTGATTCCAATAATGGCGCAGGTGGATTTATGGAACAGGAGCTTATGCGGATTGGAGTCTCCCTTCCGGAGAAACTGCTCTCGCGCTTCGATGATATCATCTCTCAGCGGGGTTACTCCTCTCGTTCTGAAGGGATAAGGGATGCCATAAGGAACTACATAGTGCACTATGAGTGGATGAGCGACGTCCAGGGGGAGCGCGTTGGAGTCATAACCCTGGTATACTCCCACAACCAACGAGGCCTTGTCGACTCCCTCACGGATATTCAGCACGACTTCGGCCGGATAGTGGAGTCCAGCCTCCACGTTCATCTCGACCATGAGAACTGTCTCGAGGTGATCATACTTCGCGGCGATGGACAGGAAGTGAAGAAGGCCGCGGAGAAGATGATGGCTCTAAAGGGGGTCAAACACGTCAAGCTGACGACGACATCCATGGGAAGCGAGCTCTAGAGGACTCTCGGCATGGTGAGCGACTCGCCCCCGGCGGAGGAGATCCTCCCAGGGGTCTTCATCCTCTCAATAGACGGACGCGAGAGGATCGCGACTCGTTCGGCGATCGCGATATCGGTCTATGGGGAGAGGATAATCGAGGGCTTTCGCCTATGGGATCCCAGTCGGTCCAAGCTCGCCTCGTTGATCTTGAAGGCTCGTGGGCCAGGATTACGGTCCAAGCTCGCCCTGGATCCCCCGATGAAGGCGCTATACCTGGGTGCCGCAACGGGAACTACGGTCAGCCATCTAAGCGACATCCTCGCTTCCGGCCTGATATACGCAGTGGAGATGTCTCCCCGAGCCATGCGCGACCTCATCCATTTATGTGCTGCTCGCGAAAACATCATTCCAATCCTGGGGGACGCCCGGCAACCTCTGGAATATTCCCGCATGGTGGAGCAAGTCGACCTCATCTACCAGGACGTAGCTTCTAGGGATCAATCCGAGATCGCATCGAGGAACGCGGAGCGTTACTTATTGCCCGGGGGACGACTCATACTGATGATAAAGAGCAGGAGCGTGGACGCAACGCTCGACCCGAGGGATGTCTATCGCGATCAATTGGAGAGGCTCAGAGGGCTCGAGGTAGAAGGGACGATTGCGCTCTCGCCTTATCATAAGGACCATCTGGCGGTCATGGCAAGGAAGATCTGAGACGATTTCTTCCTAGCTCCCCCAGATTAGCCCCTTCATCCAGTCGATCGCGAGGTTTGGAAGCAACCTGATATATCCAACGTAAGGGATTCGAGCGCGTGCAACGCCTATCACCCACTCATCGCGAACAGGGGTGAGGTAGCTTATGCCCTCTCCTATATAGGTCTGGTTCTCCATCACTATCATGAGGGAGCCCTGCTCGGAGAGCGGCCGGGTCTCATCCGCCCTGCCGACGATCATGCCAGCCTTCTGGTCGATGATGTTGTTGTGATCGCCCTTGGTAATATAGCCGGCGAAGGGTGCGGTGGGGCCGCCTTCCCACATCGCCTCCCCTTTCTCTACCCTTCTTAGAGCTCTATGGATGATCGGTGTGGCCTTGTCTACGGGATACGGCCGGCGTAGGAATATATGGGCAAGCTGGTCTAGAATGGTAAGCTTCTCCTTGCCATAAGGTCGATACAGTATGACGTCTCCAGGAAGGTTGAACTGCCTCGCGCCAAGCAGTTCGCCCTCTTCCCAGGTGATGATCTCAGTCCTGGAGGCACCTTGAACGATGATGATATCCCCTATGTTCATGTTGGGCACCATGCTCCCGGACTCAACGGCGACCATGGGCGTCCAGAGGCCCAGCGCCAGTTGGGATATCAGGGATACGCCGCCTACCACGACCACCACGAAGATTATGTCCCGGACGAATCCAGGGAGCTCGTTGAATTTCTCCTCCACCTCTGCGATCTTCATCGGCGCCTTTATCTCATGTTAGGGTCTTATACCGTTTTCGATGTTGGAGATCGTCCAGCGATTTGCTGAGAAGGGATTCTTGATCGATCCTCAGGCGCTAGAGCTGATCGAGTCGTATCCAGGAGCGAGGGATGAGCTGATCGAGAGGGTGATGTTCAATCTGGACCGTGCAACGGTGGTCGTATCACCGCAGCATATTCAAGTCGACCTCCTCCCATCTCGAAAGGGAGAGCCCAAGCAGGTGCATGCAGGCTTCGCAACCTCCCCTCCCTCCTCCAGAGAGGCCAAGGCTGCTTCCAGCCTCTGCTCGACATCCTCCAGCCATCTGGAGGTCCTCTCAGACATCACAGGCCGTTCAACATGCGTTGGTGAGTATCAGGACTTCGTGAGATACTTTCGGGACCGCTATGGAAAGCTTCGAGAACTGCTATCCAGAAGGATGAACTCCCGACCCATCGAGAGCCTGGGGGCCAATACTGCAAGTCGTGAGGTCTCCTTGATTGGGATGATCATGGAGGTTCGTACAACTCCCAAGGGGCATAAAGTGGTCGATCTGGAAGATCCGACGGGGATGGTCTCGGTCATCATATCCAAAGACTCGGAGATCTTCGAGCAGGCTCGCCGCCTGGTCAACGATGAGGTTGTGGGGGTGACTGGAGTCTCGGATGGGGGAAGCCGGATATTCGCTCGATCCCTGGTATGGCCTGACCTCCAGCCGCAGTCCCATCCCCTGCTGCCGGGAAGCGGTGCGGCCCTCCTCCTATCCGACCTCCACGTGGGCAGCCGCTTCTTCATGGAAGATGCATGGCAGAGGTTCATGAGCTGGCTCGGGGGGGATGTCGACGACCCACAGGGCCTTGCGGCGGGCGTCAGATATCTGGTCATTGCAGGAGACCTGGTTGACGGCATAGGCGTCTACCCCGGCCAGGATCAAGACCTCGCGATAATGGATGTGTATGACCAGTATCAGGCTGCTGCAGATCTCCTCCGCGACATCCCTTCCCAGATCCAGGTGGTGATATCGCCGGGAAACCACGACATCGTGCGCCAGGCCGAGCCCCAGCCAGCTCTGCCGAAGGAGGTCCAAAGGCTCTTTCCTCCCGAGTTCAGGTTCGTCGGCAACCCCTCATGGATCAGCCTTGGGGGGGTCACGTTGCTCGCTTATCACGGCCGCTCGATCGATGACCTCGTCATGCGAATCCCAGGCCTCTCCTACAGGGAGCCGGAGAAGGTTATGGTGGAGATGCTTCGAAGGCGCCATCTATGTCCCATCTACGGCAGCCGCGTCTCCATAGCCCCGGAGGCTGAGGACCACTATGTGATCCAGAGGCCTCCTGCCATTCTGCACTGTGGCCATGTTCACATCGTGGGCATAGCCCGTTACAAGGGCGTAACCCTGATCAACAGTGGCACGTGGCAGTCTCAGACCGGCTTTCAGAAGAAGATGAACATCCAGCCAACGCCGGCGATCGTTCCCCACCTGGACCTCGCAAATATGAAGGTGAGAAAGCTACTATTTGCATGAAGAAAGCCTAGTTGTACATCGTTTTTCATCCTTTATACATGAGTCTGCAGGGATCATGGAAGTCTCGCACTATATGAATCCCGCATTCCAATTATCAAAGGGCTGACGTTGTCCACAGAGAAACTAAACCGGCGAAGTATCTAATTTATATATTTCTATTGTATATTTTAATTAAGTGACTAGATAGTATATCTTAAAATAAATTAAAATTGCTAGCTATCATTTTATTTACATCCTAATTTCTAATGTAGTATAATCTATTCAGAATATTTAGTACTTATCTTTAAGTGATACCAAAAAATATAAATACGACCAAGGAAGACTAATCATGTAACTTAAGGATGTAAGGGTGGTGAGACCATGAATAAGATAGCAATCTTGATCGCTCTGGCCATGCTGGCAGTTCCAGCCATGGCTCAGAATATGGGCGGTGCCTTTGCTGGCAGCAGCGGTGTGGATATGCTCGGAGACGGCATATTCGAGACGGGCGACGGAGCCTTCACCTTCCCCATCTCCAGCGTCGTGAATACGAATGTCGACCTAGTCGATGTAGGAGATGATGCCGCCTGGGCCTATGGAGGATTCTTCCCCAGCATATTCGCCCCAGGACCGGCGATCGCCGAGAACAATCTCGAGATAAAGAAGAACCAGGACTCTGGGAGTTCCAGTGGCGTCATCAAGCACAACATTGAGAGCATCCATGTTGGCGACCGGACAGCCACTGCCTATGGAACCTCTATTGCCAAGAACAACGTCAAGATAGTGACCAACCAGCAGTAGGGAGCAGGTTTAAGTCTATCTGCATCCATGTGGAATAGCATATGAACAAGACGCGTGATCCTCCAAGGAGAGCAGTCCTCGCGGGGATCGCGTTCCTTTTTCTGACGGCCCATGTGATCTCTGGAGATGTCATGGCCAAAGACCTCAGCTTGGAAGACGTCAGGGCCTTTCACAGCTCTTTTATGAGCCACAACATGGCTGCAGGCTCCAGCCTGGCAAAAGCTGGACTCCTTGAATCCCGATCCTTTCAGATGCCTCGTCAGGAGGGCGTCTCCTTGGGCATGGGAGGGGGATCTGCGGCGCTTTCGGGCCTGGTCTCGGTGAGCGGCAAGAGCGAGCGCCTTGTGAGTCAGTTCGGGATCATTCCAGCAAGCGGTAGGGCCAATATAATGGATATCGAGGTTACTGGAATCACCGTCATCGCCATTAACGCGGCCCCTGGTGGAAGCGCCGCAGCTACATCCAACATCGTCATCCAGCCGGTGCAGATGAGCGGATGCTCTGGGGCAGCTGGCGCGCTTTCAAAGCGACTGCGGTAGAGATGCCAACGCATCGAAATATACTGCTCTCCGTTGTCTATCCCTGCTATATTATGACCATTGCTGCTATACTATGACCATTGCTGCTATATTATGACCATTGCTGCTATACTATGACCATTGCTGCTATATTATGACCATTGCTGCTATACTATGACCATTGCCGCTATATTGTGACCATTGCTGCTATACTGTCGCCCCCATCTTGTGGGGGCGATCCTGCGCAGGCGATCCTCTCTTTCCAGGATGTACGAAGGCTTAGGCCATCAACTGGAGCGCCTTCTGCTTGTATTCCTTGGCCTTCTCTTGGCCAGGATCGAGCAGGAGGGCTTTCTCGAAGCTCTCAATCGCCTCCTCGCGTCTCCCAAGGCTGAATTTGGCAAGGCCCATATTCGTCCAGGTGTTCGCGTCATCTTGATCGAGAGCGAGCGCTCGATCAAGGCAGATGATAGCGTCATCCGGCCTCCCGAGATAATATAGGGCGAGCCCCTGATTGTTCCATGCATCCTTGAAGTCCGGATCCAGCCGGGTTGCGTTCTCGAAGCACGCGAGGGAAGCTTCAAGCTGCCTTCCCTGGGCCAGTAGCACGCCTTTGCTGTTCCATGCCTCGGACAGGGTATTGTCCTGCTCGATGGACTGGTTGAAGGCTGAGAGGGCCTCATCCATTCGGCCCAATATCATCAGAATTCGCCCCTTGAGGAGCCATGCCTGCGGCAGGGAGCCTTCCTCGGTCATCTCCCCATCCAAGATCTGCAGTGATTGGTTATAGAGGCCGTCCTCGAAGAATTGCTCGGCTACGTCCAGCCAAGTCAAGGGCTCCGTTTGATCGCCCTCTATTGGCTCGGCCGCCGATATCGCGGCCAGCGTCGAGATCCCCATCAATAACAATAAGATCGATTTCATTACTTGTTCTCTATTGTAGTACAAGATATTATTTTCGGTCAGAGCCATCTCTCGATCTATCGAGTAAGATCATGGCCTTCTGTTGGGGCTACCATCTGGAATCCATCGAGATAGGCGCCTAATACTTGGCGGAACTTGGACTTCTGCCAGAATAGATGGCGTATCATCTGGAATCCATCGAGAGGGAAGCGTCCGCAATCCTTATGCTGCCTTTTCCCCAACCTCGGGGCATATGACCATTCAAAGACCCAGAGGTACCAGGGATTTCCTTCCCCATGATGCCTGGCGACGCAGGAGCGTTGCGAGGTCCATGGAAGGGGCCGTCGAGAGGTGGGGATACCAGGAGGTTGCAACCCCCACCTTCGAGCACCTGGAGCTCTTTACAATAAAATCCGGGGAGGGCATCCTAGAGGAGATCTACCAGTTCAAGGATAAGGGGGGGCGAGATATTGCCCTGCGGCCGGAGCTGACTGCGCCAGTGATGCGCATGTACGTAAGCGAGCTCCAGAACTCGGCCAAGCCGCTTCGCCTCTACTACTTCGGCAACTGTTTCCGATACGAACGACCGCAGAAGGGTCGCTTCAGAGAGTTTTGGCAGTTTGGTGCAGAGCTGATCGGCGGAAAGAGCCCGGACTCAGAGGCAGAGGCAATCGCCCTTGCCGAGGATCTCATCTCCAGCGCGGGAATCGATGCAGATTTTCATGTGGGCCATCTAGGGCTTATTCGGACAATCCTGGGCCTCATCCCGCCTACCTCTCGTTCGGGCATAATGAGGATGATCGACAAGAAGGAACGCGAGAGGCTGGCAGAGGAGCTCGAGAGAATCGGCGCAGATCACCTGGGGCTCTGCGATCTCATCGATCTTAAGGGGAGGTCAGCCCTCGATAAGGCAGTCGAGATTGCGCGGGATCTCCCAAAGAAGGAGCTCAAGGATTCCGATGGGCCAGCCGAGACGGGGAAGGCACTCCATTCGGACTCCTCTGGAGAGGGCAAGCGCTCGGCGAGGACTGGGCGGGAGGTCGAGGCAGAACTCGGCTTGGATCAGTTCCAGGATATGGTCGATCTATTGGACTGTCACGGGGTCGAGGCTACGATCGACTTCGAGATCGTGCGGGGCCTTGAGTACTACACCGGCACCGTCTTCGAGGCGTATGCCTCAGGCCTTGGGGCTCAAAGCCAGATATGCGGAGGGGGGACGTACCAGCTCGCAAGCCTCTTCGGAGGCAAGGAGGCCTTCTCCACAGGCTTTGGCCTGGGATTCGATCGCATCATGGAGATCGTCGAGGGATTGGCCGGGCCTCTGCCGCCAGTTGTTCTCGCCTTCACGCCAGATGTCAAGGCAGAGGCGCTGAGGATGGCAAGAGAGCTCAGGAGGAGCATACCGATCGTTGTAGACGTGATGGGAAGAGGGCTTGGGGCGCAGCTCAAGGCCGCAGCCTCCCTTGGGGCAAGGCACGTCGTGATAATCGGCAGAAAAGAGCTCGACGAAGGAAGGCCGGTCCTCAGAGAGATGGAGGGCGGCGATCAGGAGGAGCTGACCTTCGAGGAGCTTCGAGAGCGGCTGATCGATGCCTATCGGGAGAAGTAGGCGTTATAGGGC
>JAFGMR010000056.1 GCA_016927425.1 Methanotrichaceae archaeon
ACAACGGATTTAAATACTTTTCCGACAGCCTCAGTGTTGCGATTTGGCACTTCTCCTGAACGGCTAAAAGTGCTCAGGGGATTTATTTCGTTCCGCTTAGAATTACATAAAGTTGGACTTACGCGAGGATTTCAGTGGGTAGATGGAAGTTTCTTGGAAAACATTGAATTACTAGAATCCCGCCCTCCCAAAGACATCGATGTAGTCACCTTCTTTCATCTACCCAATAACTCTACACAGCAAGATCTACTCGATACGTCTCCGCGGCTTTTCAATAGCAAAGATACCAAGGATGACCACCATGTAGATGCCCACTTTGTGCAATTAAATGGCAATATACCTGAAGATCTCGTATTTAAATCCACATATTGGCATAGCATCTGGTCTCACCGACGCGACTTACTCTGGAAAGGCTATCTGCAAATTAATCTCTCTCAAACACAAGACGGCTCTGCAAGAGATGAACTCAATCGAATAACTTCTGGAGGCGTGTTATGATATTAAAAGAACATCATTATCTCTTATCAGAGCTGACCACTTTGGAGAGATTGATAAGTAAGTTGCCTGAATCTAGCGTGATCGAGAAGATGAGTCTAGAAGCCCGCTTGAATGAGGTGAAGGAGATAATATCTGCTCAACAGACTCCTTTTTTTGAGCCAGCCCGTGTTCGATTGACATTCCGTGGAAAACCTGTCGTGAAAAATTATGGGATATTCACTGAGTTTGCCGCTACCGTTTTAGATAAGTTTGTGAATATGGTTGCTGCTGTCGGCGCCAGCCAAAACGTTCCGTTGGGCACACGTGGCATGATCCCAAATCGTGAGGACTACCGTTTGATAATAACTGGAACGACTCCAGGATCATTTGGGTTCGAACTTGAAGAGGCACCTAGAGATGAAATATTAATTTCTCCTGTTAAGGCAGCGATCGAACAGACTATGTCGATTATGGAATCGGCTGTTGGATCAGATGATGACTTAGCAGATGCCATAGCTGAGGTTAATCCACGTGCTATTGAAGCAATGCGTGCATTTCTCGGTGCGATGGTAGAACATGAAGCATTATGTCTTCTTGAGATAGAGGAGAAAAAATTCCAATTTGATGATGTGAGTTCTGTCCGGATTACGAAGGAACGCCTTAGTCAAGATAATATCCACGAAGAAGACAAGGAACTTATAGGTATGTTCCAAGGTGTTTTGCCTACACGTCGCACCTTTGAATTTTCGATCAAAGAGGAAGATATAATCGTGGGAAAGGTTGGACTGGAGATTGAAGATGCAAGCAAAATTAATCACGTCA
Source organism: Methanotrichaceae archaeon (assembly GCA_016927425.1). GTDB lineage: Archaea > Halobacteriota > Methanosarcinia > Methanotrichales > Methanotrichaceae > JAFGMR01. The sequence continues at coordinate 1,300 of JAFGMR010000056.1, forward strand.
TCGAAAAGCCGATGAAGATCCAAGTCCATAAAAGACAAGTAGGAACGGGACAACCACGTTATGTCCTTCTTGGTTATAAAGAGATGGGAGAGCAAATATAAAAAGATCTCTCGTGTTACAGCAATCTCGGCACGCTATCCTCTCGAAATCCTCAAATATCGACCAGACCCGATAAAGAGCGATGAGTCTGGTGGGTACGATGAGAGAGATATCTCGCACAACGCGACGCATAGGGGCATTGATCGCGCCCATAATTGCGCTTTTCGCCTTGATCAGCTGCGCGCTTGCTGGGACCGAGGATGGCTCCTTCTGCCCCACATGTCCCGACTGGAACAACCTTGACGGCTGGTTCGAGCAGAAGGAGGCCTACTACACTCCGCCTCAAGCAACGACCCCCGCCGCCCAAGCGGCGCCAGCCCAAATTTCCGCTACACCGTCATATCCCCGAGCTTGGCTTGCAACCTCCGCTGACCATATTCTGGAGGGCCAGGTCATCCTTGATGCACGATCCCCAGAGGAGTTTTCCACTGGTCACATTCCCGACGCGAGGAACGTTTACTGGGAGACTCTCCGATCAGGCGACTCCCTGGATCCTGAGAAGGTAGAGCAGGCCCTGGAAAAGGCTGGGGTGAACCGCTCAGACCATCTCCTGATCTCCGGAGGCACCGATGATGCGGCCTACCTGTTCTGGGCTCTGGAGTACCTCGGGCAGGATAACCTAAGCCTCCTCGACGGCGGGCAAGAGGCCTATAGAGCAGGAGGCCATGCACTCGTGAATGGGGAAGACGATTACGGCAATCGGTCCAACACATCAGACTACGCAGTCGAGGCCCGCACCTGGCTTCTCGTAAACGAGAGCACGCTCGAGGCCACGGCCAGAAGCGTGGGCGTCCAGCTGGTGGATGCCCGAAAGAGCTTCGCGGACTATGGAAGAATCCACCTCAGAGGCGCCATACAGATCCCGGCAGAGGAGATCTACTCCGACGGCAGATTGATAGGACCAGACGCTCTCGATGAGCTGTTTGCCGGCAGGGGGCTCGAGCAGAAGAAGACGATCATAGTCTACGCACAACCTGAAGCTGCCTCCCTCTACTGGGCCCTCAGGACGATGGGCTACAATGTCGCAATCATCGATGGAAGCTGGTGGATGGACTCTGCCATGGCCGTGAGCAACATCCGGCCTGGCAAGGCCTGAGGGGGAGGGGAGGCCTTGCCCTCGGCGAAGATCCACTCAATAGACGGATCGCAAGAGCGCCTCTGTAGCCACTTCTATCGACTCCCTTGAGGAGTGGCCGGGGCTCCAGCCAGCCCTCTCCATCTCCTCTATCGAGAGAAGCATCTCGAAAACATCTCCCCTCCAGCCACGTCCATCGATTCCGCCAGTGAAGTTATATCTCACGTCCGAGAGGCCCATACTCTCAACCACGATATCTGCGATCTCGCTGACATCGATCGCATCCCTAGATCCGATGTTGAATATGTTCACATCCCCCTCTGAGGCCACCACGCCCTGGACCATCGCTCTTGCGCAGTCCCTGACCTCCAGGTAGGACTTCCTCTGCTTGCCTGAGCCCAGTATCTCGAGCTCCTCAGGGTTGGCGCGAAGCTTGCGAATGAAGTCAACGAGGACACCATGCGTTCCCCTCTCCCCCACGATGTTTGCGAAGCGATAGATCCAGGACTGCATATCGAATGTGTGGCAGTATGCCGATATCAGAGCCTCACAGGAGAGCTTCGATGCGCCGTAGAGGGAGATCGGCTTGAGCGGCCCATAGCTCTCCGGAGTTGGGATCATCGTCGCCTCCCCGTAGATAGTGGATGTGGAGGTGAAGGCGATCCTCCCAACCCCTCGCCTCCTCATGGCCTCCAAGAGGTTGTATGTGGCAATTACATTTCGGGCCAGGTGTGTGCGAGTATCGCGAGCCCCGACCTGGACGTCGGGATTGGCTGCCAGGTGGAAGACCAAGTCGGTCCCTTCCAGCACATCGTAAGCTGCTAAGGAGTCGAGAAGGTCGCCTTCCACAAGATGGAAGCGAGGGTTGGAGAGGTGCCCTTCCAGGTTCTCCCTCCTTCCGGAGCTCATGTTGTCGAGCACAGTGACATCGTTTCTCCCGACCAAGAGATCCACCAAATGGCTGCCGATGAAGCCCGCGCCCCCTGTAACCAAAATGGACAAGTCTTCTAGCATCATCTGTCCACATTTGTCGGCGACTTGATGATATATCTTGCCCATCCGCGAGGACTTAAGGGACGACCGCACTACTGTTAAGCGCTATACAAAACCAAAATGGTTTTAAGGTGAGCGGCTACGCTTATTAATCGATCTCAATGGACTGCAGAACATTTAGGATAGCCCTATCCCTTTTAGGCATTGCGCTCTTATGCTCGAGCGCTGCTGCTGATGGCGATAGGTTAAGGCTGGTTACCACAACCAGCCTGTATGACACCGGCCTATTGGACGTTATCAAGGAGAGGTTCGAGGAGAAGTACAATGTGACGCTTGATATCGTCTCCAAGGGGACCGGAATCGCAATCGAGCTCGGCGAGAGGGGCGACGCCGATGTGATCATGGTCCACGACAAAGTAAGGGAGATAAAGTTCGTCGAGGACGGCCACGGCCTGGAGCGGCGTTGCGTTGCCTATAACTACTTCTATGTATTGGGGCCTGCCAGTGATCCCGCTGGCATAAGAGGCTTGAGCCCCTCCGAGGCGTTCCTCGCCTTCATGGAGAAGGGGCGCGATGATCCCGGAAGCGTATGTTTCGTCTCGCGAGGCGACAACTCCGGAACGCATGCGAGGGAGAAGCTGATATGGAATAGCGTTGGCTTCAACGCATCCGAGTTCAATCGGAGCGAGGAATGGTACACTGAGGCCGGATCTGGCATGGGCGCAACCCTTGTGATGGCAAACGAGAAGTCGGCATACACCCTATGCGATATGTCCACCTTCATGGCCTATCAGGGGCAGATAGAACTAGAGGCCCTCGTAACGGAGGGAGATGAGCTGCTCAACGTCTACGTGGCGATACCTGTGAGTCCGATAACGCATCCGGGCGTCAACTGCGAGGACGCGATGAACTTCGTCGACTTCCTCGTCTCAGAAGAGGGACAGGGAATCATAGAGGATTATGCAGTAGATGGGAAGACGCTCTTCTTCAAGGCGGCCGGCAACTGCGATATAATTGGGTGCTCACCAGATATATGCGCAGTTCCGACATCCGGCTGCCCGGCTGAGGCATAATAGGAGAGGTAATGTGGATGAGATCTCCGCGGGATTGATTCAGGCCGTTTGGCTCATAGCCTCCCTCGATCCCGAGGTGATGGAGATTGCGGGAAGGTCGCTAGCCATTACGCTTGCCTCCACCGCTCTGGCCTCCGCGGTCGCCGTCCCCCTGGGAGGCCTCATCCACTTTCAAGATTTCTACGGAAAACGGCCCCTGATCAACCTGATCCAGACTCTCTACAGCTTGCCGACGGTAATAGTCGGCCTTCTCGTCTTCCTGTTCATCTCGAGGTCCGGCCCTCTCGGAAGCCTGGGCCTTCTCTTCACCCCCCAAGGCATGGTCGTAGGCCAGACGATGCTGATCCTTCCGATCATCATAGGATTGACGATATCCGCACTTGGCGGCGTCAATCCACAGATCAGGGAGACGGCCCTCACCCTTGGAGCCACCCGATCCCAGGCCATAGTCGCAATTGTAGGCGAGGCAAAGCCCGCGGTCTTCGCTGCCGTCCTTTTGGGATTTGGCCGGGCGCTATCCGAGGTCGGAGTGGCCATGATGATAGGTGGAAACATTCGCGGCTATACTCGCATTCTCACAACTGCCATTGCGCTCCAGACCTCCATGGGAAATATCGAGCTCTCCATGGCGCTTGGGATCATCCTATTAACCATCTCTCTTGCCGTAAACCTCCTCATGGCAAGGCTCAGGGGGGACTGAAACGCCGCTCATCGAGGCAAGGGGGCTCTGCAGGAAAGTCGGCGAAGCGGAGATCCTAAAGGGGGTCGACATTGGAGTCGAGAAAGGGGAGGTCTTAGCCCTCATCGGCCCTACCGGCTCTGGAAAGACCACCCTCCTGAGACTGCTCAACTTGCTCGACCCACCCTCCCGGGGGACGCTCCTCTTCGATGAGATTGATGTGTCCGGGCTATCTGAGGCAAAGCGCCTTCTTATTCGACGCAGGATGTCGATGGTCTTCCAAAAGCCCCTCATGTTCAAGAGAAGCGTTGGAGAGAACGTGGCCTTTGGCCTGAAGGTCCGAGATTGCCCACGAACCAGCATGGCAGAACTGGTCTCGGGAGCGCTCGATGAGGTCGGCCTTGCAGAATATAGGGACCGGCTCGCGACCACCCTATCCGGGGGGGAGATGCAAAGGGTGGCCTTGGCTCGATCGATCGTCACAAAGCCGGATCTGCTCCTGCTCGACGAGCCAACCGCCAACCTGGACCCAGGTGCGGCAAGGGCCATGGAGGAGATCATAACCCGCCTCACCAAGAGCAAGGTCACGATCATCATGGCCACACACGACCTCTCCCAGGCAAGACGGCTGGCCCAGCGCCTCGCCTTGATCATGGACGGCCGCGTGGTCCAGGCGGGAACCGCTAACGATCTCTCAGACCATCCTGCCTCAATGAACGTGGCACGTTTCCTATCGGGGGAGTACTGGCAACCCATCTCGTCCTATCAAGGTGGAAAAGTTTAATCCCCTAGCAATCGAAGGCATCACATATGCAGCCATCGCTCCCCAGAGTGGCCCTCACCTGTATCCTACTCCTATGGGAGGCCTCGTCCGCAGCGCCATATGCCTTCATCGGCCAGAGCACGGAGGACCTGGTGGGAGCCTTCTCAATAGAGAAGACCATCCGCTTTGGCGATTCGGGCTGCTTCTTTGAAGACGCTTCAATGCCATCAATAGCCCAAGGGAAGATCGAACCCCAAAGGGTCAACGTGACCGGGCTTTCCCAGGCCGTCAACCTGACCATGGAGTTGGAAGGAGCCCTACCATCGACTGCAACTGCCGAGTTTATCAGCCCGACTGGCCTAGAGGAGCTCGCAATCGAGCTCCTGCCGGCTGGCGCCTCGACCTACCATGGCTCAGCCACCCTTCCCGCCGGAAGCGAGCCCGGCCTCTGGAGGCTTTACCGAGTTGAGTATATGGAAGGCGATAAGATGGGGAATATCACCGATCCACATGAGCTCTCATTTCTGGTGGAGTCGATGGACCGCTACCCGCCCCACTTGATAGACCTGCGTTTCGAGCCAAAGACCATCAATCGTCTCGACCTCCAACCGATCGAGTTTCAGCTGGTGGCAGCCGACGCAAACGCCCTCTCTCCCGATGCAAGCGCTCGATTCGCCAGCCCCTCCGGATCTCAGATGGCCCTCGTCCGATTCGCAGGCGTTGAAGGAGGAGGCCAATTCCTCCCTTCCGAAGCCGTCCCTGGAGCCTGGACGGAGAATGCACCCACTACGAGGAGGTGGCAGGCCGGAAGCCTCATCCTTTCCCCCAATGCCGAGCCAGGAGCATGGATGCTGCTGAACCTGACCCTACTCGATACGGCCGGTAACTACCAGGTCCTCTGCCGGGAGGATCTGATCGAGGCCGGCCTCCCGGCGGAGTTCATGGTGGAGTAGTTACTCCCCCATGATTTGAGCAACAAGGCGGCGATGACGGGGTTTGTTATCCATGTCCAAGAAGACGATCTGCTGCCAACTGCCAAGGGCAAGCCTTCCATCGATGAAAGGCACTGTGAGGCTTGGACCGAGAAGCGATGCCCGGATGTGAGAGTGGCCATTTCCATCCCTCCAGCGACGATCGTGAGCGTACTCGGCCGCGGCCGGGGCAAGCCTCTCGAGGGCTTCCAACATATCCTCGACGAGGCCCGGCTCGTACTCGATCGTAGTCAAGGCCCCCGTGGCGCCAGGGACGAAGAGCACGACAGACCCAGATGAGATGCCGGATCCCTCGACCACCATCGATACCTCGCCCGTTATATCCACCATATGGCCATTTCCGGCGGTCTCGAACTCGATGTACTCCGTCGCAATCAAACCGTTCACCCTTCTCAGCCACGGATCAGCTGCAGGAAGAACCTCAAGATATCCATGCTGGAGAGAGCTGCGGCAAGCTTCAGCTTCGCTGTGAAGGTCATTCCCTCAATCACCATATCGCCCGCCTCCCGGGATCGCTGGAACTCGGCGATGGGGTCGCTTGCTCGAAGGATCCTATAGATCACATCCTCCCTGGTCTCGGCAACGATCGATGGATTCCCCACTCCACCGGGCACGGTCCCTGTAATCCTCCCCCCTTCGGTCTCCAATCCCATCTTGAAGATGGTGCCATTGACGAGCAGGATCTCCACATCCACCCTCTCATCACCGACGACGCTTCTCAGCAGCGCTGGAGCGTTATCGATGTTGGCGTTGTAGCGGTCGATATAATTCTGCATGGTGGCCGAATCGAATAACGCCGATGCCGGGGCGAGGAGGATGAATAGGGCTAACAAGGCAAATAACGCCGGTCTCATGCTTCTAAGATTGATCTTGGATGATAAAAGGATTATGATAGATGCTATCGCGTCGGATTATCGTTCCACTTCGAGCCACCATTCATGGAATCATTTAAGTACAGCCCGGCCCAATAGAACGAGATATGCAAACCCTGGTCCTCTGCATCGACCGGGACGACGACCTGGGACGCAAGACTGGTATAGGCAGCCCTGTGATCGGCAGATCCTCCAACCTCGATGCCGCCGTCCACCTGGCCATAGCCGATCCGGAGGACTCCGATACCAACACCATCTTCGGTGGGATAAAGGCCTACGACGAGATCCAGGCAGCAGGCGAAGAGGTCGAGATCGTAACCATCACCGGAGATATCCATGTGGGCCAAACCTCGGACAAACGGCTGGTGGAACAACTCGATGAGCTGATAGAGCGCTTCCAACCCAAGGGCATCATCGTCGTCTCCGATGGAGCTGAGGACGAGGCCATAATGCCCCTCATACAGTCCCGTGTCAAGGTGAACGGGATGAGAAGGGTGCTCGTCAAGCAGAGCGCCAACCTGGAGAGCACCTATTACCTGCTCAAGCAGGTATTCACCGATCCAAAGATCAGCCATACGATCTTCATCCCCCCAGGCCTTGCCCTCTTGATGTACGCAATCTTCAGCTTCCTGGGCTATCCTGGAGGGGCGGTTATCTCCATCACAGGAGCCGTGGGGCTTTATCTGCTCTTTCGGGGGCTCGGCCTCGACGACCTCATGGACGAGACCAAGAGGACGCTAAGAGGATCCCTCTACGCAGGCAAGATCACCTTCATCACATACATCATGGCTGCCATGCTTATCGTCATCGCAACCATCCAAGGGGCTACCGAGACCTGGTACGCTTACGAGAACCCCATCTGGTCCGGCTATCTGACGAGAGTCATGATATTCATCAACGCGAGCGTCTGGTGGTATGTGGCAGCCGGGATCTGCGCAAACCTGGGCAAGATCATAGATATGTACCTGGAGGGGATGAAGGATCCGCGCACGTACTCCTTTCCATTCTTCATGTTCGCAACAGGCCTTGTATTCTGGAGCGCGAGCGTCTTCATACTGGAGTTCGATCAGACGCCTGTTCGAAGCATCCAGTACCTGGCCTTCTCTGCAATGCTAGCGCTCTTGATCGCCCTAACAGGGGTGAAACTGAAGGGATATATCGCTCGCACATATGAGAAAGAGGGGCACGCATCTCCGACCTTCGATGGGGAGGGTTGATCGGGCTGTGGAGATCCAGTCCAGCGGCGAGAGCTCCATTGGGGATTTCACATTCGACTTCTACTGGCAGCACAAGGGAAGCCGGCTCGATCCCGACTCCTTCGTCGGCGGGCACAGCCACAGGGAGATCGTCGATGCCCTGAAGAGGGGCGAGGACGTCCACATCTCCGGGGACGTCGGAGGGAGGCTCGGCTCCAGCATGGGCGTGGAGCTGGTTGCCTTCGGCGGCCGCGGTCGTGAAATCGAGGGGACGGGTCGATTGATCGTGGAGGGCGATGCTGGTTCGAGGATGGGCATCAGCATGGTCAGAGGGTCGATCTACCTCTCCGGCCGGCCTGCACCACCCTTGGGAAACGTCATCGAGGTGGAGTCTGATCTAAGCGGTTACCGAAAGTTCATCTCGATAACCGAGGCGATCAAGCGATCAATTGAGGTGCTCGACCCAAACGAGCTCGTCGCGTGGGGGCTTCTGCTCAGGGACTCCACCCTAAGAGAGACGGTGGGTGCTAGAAACCGGCAGGATAAGACGATCTCGCTGGAAGGCAACGCCGGCATGAGCACCGGGATCTTGATGAGGGCTGGGCGCATAGTCGTCGAGGGATCTGCCGGCAGAAACACGGGCGTCCTCTTGCGAGGTGGAACGATTGTCGTCAAAAAGGACTGCGAAGACTTCACCGCAACGGAGATGGTTGGAGGGGAGATATTCGTGGGCGGAGACGCCGGAAACTTCATCGCGTCGCAGATGGTAGGAGGGGCGATATACGCAAGGGCTGGCAAGCCGGTCCCACCGGCCAAGTCCTATCCCCCCGGGGAGAAAGATCTGCGACGGATAACAAGCGAGCTGGGATTGAGCCCGATCCAGGCCATGGCCTATCGAAAGTTCTGTCCGTGAAGATCGGTTTAATAGATCTCTTCGAGATCGTTGATATGCTCGAATGCCTCGTTCAGCTGGCTTCTAGAGCGCTCCCGCCGATCCCGTTCCTCATGGATAGCCCGCTTTGCCCTCTCGTATAGGTCTACGACGCCTGGAACCTTCTCGAGGGCTATGACCGAGAGGACCTTTGGCGGACCTCCCCTCACCACAATTCCCTTGAAAACGTGGCCGATGGTGGAGGATAGCTCCTCGATCTCCTTGGTTATCTCGTCGACGTCCAGGTGGTCCTTTGACCCCTGTATGATGATCATGGCTCGCGCTGCCTCTCCCGCGTCGACATTGGCAGGGTAGAGGAGACCCATCTCCTTGAGGCTGCCCTTGATCGCCGCCCGGACCGAGGGATTCTTCTTATCCCCCTGGTAATAGCCGAGCGTGCCCATCCTCAGCCCACCGTTCATCACCGTCTTGAAGTCGCCCAGATCGGTCACAGAGAGCATCTCCGTATCAAGCGACTCTATGAGGAAGAGGATCCTCTGGGCCAACATGTTATTGATCTTATCGTAGGCCGAGCCTATATCCCCGCTGCATCTCTTCAGGTATTGGTTGTCCACCAATACCATGCCATCTGCCTCAACCTCCATCAGCTCCCTTAGGGCGAATGCCGAGTTCTGCAGGTAGATGGATCCTTCCTCGCGGAAGGGCAAAACAGAGATCGGGATTAGGGTGATGTTCTTGTAGCGGGATTTAAGCTCGTGGATGAGCAAAGGCGAGAACGAGGACCCGGTCCCCCCTGAGACCGAGGTCATGACGAAGGCGATATCGAAGTCACCCCGCCTCTCGATCTCCTCCATGATCATATCCCTGTTGTCCCAGAAACCCTCCTTGCCCTTGTTCCGGTTGGCTCCTACGCCGTGCAGATTGGGCACATGAAGCCGATCCTTTGCCTGGGTGAACTTCAGCTCCTTCAGGTCGTTTATGGCCGTGTTGACGGCTAGGGTCTCGACCCTGCTGGGAAACTTCTGCCTTGAATAGTACTTGGATAACCTGGAGGCCCCCCCAAAGGCCTGCCTGTTTACGGCATCAAGTATCCTGTTGCCACACTGCCCCACCCCAATCATCAGTACGTTCAACATGATCTCAAACCCAGATGCCCCTTCCCAGTACAATGATCGCTCATCATGCCCCCCGGGTTCTCCAAGCCAATCCTCAATATTTATATTCGCGATAGCGCTTGAGTACCCAAAGGGCGATCAACACAACTGGTATGATCAGTAGGTAATACAAGTATTTATAGTCTTGTCCCAGCACAACGATATCGCAAGCATCCTCCTCCATGACCAACCCTTCGCCACCCTGGAAGCTGGCCCGGAGCTTGACGGTGTAGTTTCCGCTCTGCTCCCCCTTGATCATCACCGTGAAGTTCTCCGTCCTTCCGGGCGGGATCTCGAAGTAGCTCCGGCCGATGCTCGGCCCCATGATCCTCAGCCCATCCGCCGGCTTGACTTCCGATGTGAGCTCCACCCGATAGGCGCTTGCCTGGCCGGAGTTGGTGATGCGCACGTTGAGCAAGGCCGTGCTGCTGTAGTTGATGGGCTTCACCGGATCCATGCGAAGCTCGATCTTTGGCCTGCGGGCCGGATTGATATTGATCGAGCTCTCCTTGGACTGGTTGGACTTGATGTTGTCCTTCTTGTCAGAGTACCTGACTTCTATTGGAGGGACCTTCACAATGCCCTCCTTGACCGCGTTCATAACGTACAGGGCAGAATCGGACTCCCCGGGCTCCAGGCTCTCCCTGATCTTCGGTGGATAGCCGGCGATGTACAGGAACTCAGCCAGGGGCGGCTGGTCCAGGACTTGGATATTCTCAGCAACATCGGTGCCAACGTTCTTCACTGCGATGGTGACCTTGACCGAGTCGCCCACGTTCAATTTATCCCGGTCGAAGCTCTTCGTTACGATCAGGCTGGGGGCAGCCCTGGTCCGAGCTGAGACGTCCCCTGTACGCTTGCGTGGGGTACCGATCCCAGTAGGATATTCTATCCTCACCTTGGCCGATATGTCGTCGAAGATTGCCGCCACAGTGATGGTGAGGCCGTCATCATCCGCACCTCCCTCGAAATCGTTTGCACGATCCAGTACGAGCACCCTCTGCTCATCCATGCCGGTACTCGACTGAGAGACGCGGAGGACCGTCAGGCCATCCCTGATGGACTGGACCTCCACAAGCTCAACCCGGAAGCTCCCTATATCGACCCGATCGCCCAGTTGTAGCGTGAACTCTTCGTAGCTGATGCTTGACTCGTCGGCCCCTTCCCCGAGATGTACTGCCAACAGAAGGGCGATGATGACCAGATGAACGACCCGCATACATTCCCACCGTATCATTCAAGGACGACGACAGCGATAGAGCCCAAGCCTTCATATACCTTGCCCAAACTCATCATGAACCCACAATCTCCATATTCAAATCTATCCATCGAGCATCCTTAATCAGGGACCCCATGGAGATGACATCGACCCCGGACGAGGCATACTCCTCCAGGTTATTAGGAGTAATGCCCCCCGACGCCTCCAGGATCAGCCCCTTCCTCAAGCCCATCTTCTCCAAGAGGGCCACGCCTGAACGAATCTCCGATGGTCTCATATTATCGAACATGATGATATCCGCTCCTAGCTTTGCCGCGAGCAGTGCGTCGTCTTCCCCTTCCACCTCCACCTCGATCTTCTTTGTGAAGCTCGCCAGGGACTTGGCAGTCCGAATGGCAGCCTCTAGCCCCATCAGCTTGATGTGGTTGTCCTTGATCATAACCGCTCCTGACAGGTCATGGCGGTGAGGGTCTCCCCCGCCCAACTTGACAGCCCGCTTCTCAAATCTGCGAAAGCCAGGCGTGGTCTTGCGGGTGCAGGCGATCCGGACGCGAGGGGCCAGAAGAACGCAAGAGCGAGTCAGTGTGGAGATCCCACTCATGCGCCCGAGGAAGTTGAGCATGAGCCGCTCTGCCCTAAGGATGGACGCTGCCTTCCCCTTCAGCACCATGACCGCAGAGCCGCTGAAAACGAGCTCCCCATCGTCGAACAGCCTCTGAGCCGCTAGCCCCAGATGGACTGCGATCTCCTCGGCCTCCCTCAGACCCGATATGATGCACTCTTCCTTGGCAATGATTTCTGCCTCGGCCTCCATCTCACCGACTATCTCGTTCGAGTCATCACAGGGCCCTAGGTCCTCCGCGAGGAGGCGCTCCATCTCCGATTGTAGCATACCGGAAGGGTTTTTTATCTCCAATCGATTTATAGGCTGCGATGGCTCTGAAGATAGGCCTTGTTGGCTGCGGCGCAATAGGGTCGGAGATGGCTAAGTACATCGATAGAGGGGAGATCTCCGCCGAACTGGTGGCCGTGTGCGATAGAAACGAAGAGCGGGCCAGGGCGATGATCGAGAGCATGCAGAGGCGGCCGAGGCTCGCCAACCTGGAGGAGTTGGTGGAGATATCCGACCTGGTGGTCGAGGCGGCATCCCAAAAGGCGGTGCCGGCAGTGGCCAGGGCAGCCCTGGCCAAGGGGCGCGACCTGATGATCATGTCTGTTGGGGCGCTCATGGAGAAGGACCTATGCAAGATGATCCGCAGCCTCGCCGAGGAGAGTGGAGGCCGAGTATTCATCCCCTCGGGCGCCGTATCCGGGCTCGACGGCCTCAAGTCGGCAAGCCGGGGAAAGATAGACCGCGTGACGCTCACAACGACCAAACACCCCCGAGGCCTTGAGGGCGCTCCCTACATACTGGAGAAGGGCTTGGATCTCCAGGCATTGAAGAAGGCAACATTGATCTTCCAAGGCCCTGCCTCCCAGGCGGTATTGGCATTTCCCGCCAACGTCAACGTCGCAGCAACCCTCAGCCTGGCCTACGGGAGCGACGTGTTCGTCAGCGTCGTCGCAGATCCGAATATAAAGGTGAATATGCACGAGATCGTGATAGAGGGTGACTTCGGCCGCATTACAACGAGGGTGGAGAACGTGCCGTCCCCACAAAATCCGCGCACAAGCTACCTGGCAGCCCTATCGGCGATTGCAACGCTTCGTTCGATCACCGATCAGGTGAGGATAGGGACTTAGATGGGGAGGAGGCCTAGAAGGCCGCCTTATTCCCCGGCGCATCATCGAACCGAGGGGGTCCCTGGGGCCGCTTGGCAGATATGACGAGCGCTCCGCCCTCCACCCTCACTGTCTGATCTTCGACAGGGTCGTAGCAGACATACCTATCGACCTCGTCCATGGCCCAATCGAGATCCATCTCCGGCGATCCAGTGGCAGGCTTTATCAGAGGGCGGTAGTCGACGCCTTCGGAGTTGCCCATGGGTATGTGGTATGGGGCGTCTCCAATGCCGTCCCCATCGCCGTCCGTCCCAGAGTAGTCGCTGTAATAGTTACCCACGGTTCCATTCCAGGAGTTATGGCTCTGGTTGTCCTCGATGCTGATGAGATTGTTCACGAGGTTGTTTCGGGAAAAGAGGTTGTTCTGGTTCATCTTCACCCTGATGCCATGGGTGTTCAGGGTTATGTAGTTTCCAATCAAGGCGTTTCTCTCGCATCCATCGATCAGCTCGAGGCCATTGAAGCTCTTGCTTATCCGATTGTCGGCGACGAGGTTGTAGGAGCTGTTCTCCTCGAGGCTTATCCCCACGCCGAATCGGATCCCAATGTCCTCACGATTGTTCTCATCGAGGAGGTTTCCTTGAATCGTGTTGTTATCGGAGCCTGAGACCAATAGGCCGTAATAGTTTCCACCTATGCGGTTATCGAGCAGATCGCAATGGGCCGTATCCCATAGCGCCAAACCCTCCATGCTGCCAAAGATGGTATTATCTTCTGCCAGACAGCGGCTGGAATCCCTCAAGAGAACCCCGTAGTGAGTGTTGTTCAGGGCCGTGCAGCGGCGTAGCGTCAGGTTGATCGACTCGAGGGCTGTCAAGCCTTTGGAGCAGTCGCTCCAAGAGCAGCGCTCCAGGAGGCAATCGTTGCACCCGTTCATGCTGATGCTCGTCTCGCATCTATCGAAGCTGGAGTTCTTCAAGGTTATCGACGAGACGTCCCTCATGAAGATCCCAACCTCGGCTTCGATGACGTTGGTATCGTTTAAGAGGAAGAAATCCCCTTCTACGAGCAAGGCGGCGTTGGGAAGGTCCAGCTCCAGGGGGGCCACCTGAAAGGAGCCACTTCGCCCGGCCATGAAGCGGTTGAACTTCGCAGTGGTGTCCTCCGGAACCCCGATTATGGTGAAGCCCGAGATGACGACGCCATCGGCCATGATCGCAAAGGCTGGGACCTGGATATCGGCTGAGATCTCGGGCTCGCCAACGCCGATCAGCGCCAGGGGCTTGTCCACGACCACCGGTCCATAGGCTCCAGGCCCGACCAGCACCGTCTCGCCCGGCGCCGCCCCACTAATTGCAGCCTGCAGGTCATCGCCCGCCTGAACCTCCGCAGCTGACTGGGCGGAGAGGCAGAGAAAGGAGAAGCAGAGTAGGATGATGAGAAGAGCATTCAGCGTCCTTGCCTTAGATATATATAGGAGATCACGGATGCGTTCTGACATGGGACGGCCTCCGCTCCGCTTGTTTGGCCTCAAGGGTTATAAGATCGATGCCCAGCCATCAATGCCTGAAATGCCGCATCCGGGTAAACACCATCGCCATATCGTGCTCGTCAGCTGCCGAGATCACCTCGGCATCCCTTATGGATCCGCCGGGATGGACGACCGCAGTTGCGCCTGCCAAATGGACCGCATCTAGCCCATCGCGGAATGGGAAGAACGAGTCCGTTGCAGCGACCGTCCCCCTCGTATCGAGGCCATGCTCCTCTGCCTTCTCAGCCCCGAAGCGAGCGGAGTCGACACGGCTCACCTGGCCTGAGCCGATCCCGATTGTGCGGTCCGCTGTGGCGTAGACTAGGGAATTGGACTTGACGTACTTGGTGACCTTCCATGCGAATCGAAGCGCCCTTGTCTCCTCCTCGGTAGGAGAGCGCTTCGTCACCACGCGCCACTCTGCTATATCGCCGCAATCGTAGTCCTGGGCCAGAAGCCCACCCATGATGGTCTTGGATGCGTAACCACGATAGAGGTCGTCTCCTCGCTCAAGCATATCCCCAAGATCCAATATGCGCCTGTTCGGCTTGGAGATAAGGAACTCCAAGGCATCATCATCGTATCCCGGAGCTATTAGTACCTCAACGAAGCTCTCGCCGATCGCTTTTGCGGTCTCAAGAGAGACGATGCGATTGAAGCCGATCACGCCGCCAAAGGCGCTCTTGGGATCCGTCGAAAAAGCCAAGCGATAAGCCTCCTCCTGGCTTTCGCCGTAGGCGATGCCGCAGGGATTTGCGTGCTTGACTATCACAGACAGATCCCTCTCGACCTTTCGGCCGTCGTACTCGGAAAGATCGATCAGCATCTCCAGTACCGACTCTGCATCGACCACGTTGTTGTAGGAGAGCTCTTTGCCGCAAAGCTTCTTTGCTCTAAAGAGGCCCAACTCACCAGGGCTGCGGTACAGCGCGGCTTTCTGATGCCAGTTCTCCCCATAGCGCAGGTCCTGTACCAACTCGTAGGCCTTCACAAGGTACCGGCTCCCCAGTCCATCGCCCTGCAGGGAGGCGAGGCGACGAGACTCGATAAGCATAATCCGAAAGAGGGCTCTGGCTGCAAGGTCGCGCCTTGTCTGGATGGAGAGATCGCCCCTCTCTCGCAGCTCCTCGACTACTGGGCCGTACATCTCGGGATCAACGAGGACGACAGAGCCGCAATCGGCCGCACATCGCACCACGGCGCATGTATGTGGCCCCTCCAGGGTCGGGGGTGGAATTAGGAGACGATCGCTCCAATCGGACGAGAGTTCCATCTCCTTCAAAATATTGTAATTATCGTGATTGCTTATCTGCAAGCCTAGCTCTTCCAGGCCCCTGAGGGCCTCGGCTTCAGCAAAGACGCCGGCCAAGAAGATGGCTTGCTTGATCTGCATGGAACCTTGGGCAAGAGCGCACTAGCATTATTTAAGATTGCCCCCCGTGGGAAGCTATAAGTCGCATCGAGGAAGAGATCACCCACATGGATGAGGCCATCCGCTCTGCCCTGGATAGGCATCCTAAGGGGGTGACGCTTCGCTTCGAGGTCGTCCCGGGAACCTCGCGGACAGTTGTCCCCTCGGGAGTCAACCGCTGGAGGCATAGCCTCGAGGCCCGGCTCACCGCGGAGCCCTCGCGAGGGAAGGCCAACAGGCAGCTCATCGAGGAGCTTGCCTTGCGCCTTGACGTCCCCCCCGGCCGGGTGGAGGTGTTGAGCGGGCACAAGAGCTCGCGTAAGCTCCTACTCGTGCACGGCCTGGAGATCGATGAGGCCCTGGATAGGCTTGCCCTCGGGGGACAAAAATGAGGCCCGAGCCTCGCCTCGGCCGGGCCAAGGGCACCTATGACCTAGACGCCCTGGAGGAGCAGATAACATCTCTCCTCGACGCATCGAAGCGAGGGGCAGCGATAATCGTCGAGGGCTTGCGCGACAAGAGGGCTCTTCGATCGCTCGGCGCAGAGGGTCCTGTGATCATGGCATCAAGGCGGCCCTCGCTAGATCTGGCGGAGGAGGCTGCCCGGGAATACGAGGAGATCATCGTGCTTACCGACTGGGACCGCCAGGGGGAGGAGATGGCGCGAAAGATCCAGCACCATCTCCAGGCAACCTCCGTTCCCGCCGATCTGGATATCAGGGAGCGGCTGAAGAGGCTCGTTAGAAAGGAGATAAAGGATGTGGAAAGCCTCGACAACTACGTGCGAAGGATGAGGGAGCAAAGTGGCCCTTAGAATCGCCGTGACCGGATCGCCGGGATCTGGCAAGTCCACAACGGTGCAGAAGGCGCTCGAGATCTCGGGCGTCAAGGCCTCCGGCATGCTCTCGAGGGAGCGAAGGGAGGGTGGCCGGCGTATCGGCTTTGCGATAGAGAACCTGGCTACAGGCGAGGTCGGAACGCTTGCAAGCCTCGATGGGGAGGGGCCGCGCCTTGGCAGATACGTCGTCGATATCGGAGACCTCGATGGGATCGGGGCCAGGGCAATCGAGGAGGCCCTCTCTTCAGAGCTGATCGTAATCGACGAGGTAGGGCCAATGGAGCTTGCATCGAGCCGCTTTGTCTCCGCAGTAAAAGCTGCCCTCGAGACGGATCGGCCGATGCTCGTTGTGCTGCATGCAAAAAGCCGGCATCCGCTTGCAAGACGCATCAGGGAGGACTTTCGCCTGCTCGCGGTGACGGCGGAGACGAGGGATGCCATCGCCCGCGAGATTGGAGAGGAGCTGAGGTTGTGCCTTGGAGGGAAGGGGGGGAATGATCTGCAAGATCCCAATCAGGGGAAGATCCCTCACACAGGGCGCCGATGACGGGCCACTGCCAAGATGCTGCAGTGGGATCGGATGATTGGCGATCTCATCTGCCTAAACACATACATCTCATTTAAATCAACATGTGCCTAATCAAATGAGAACTCATAATTTACATCCACCGATAGTGCGCAAGCACCTCGGGGACGAGATCGTAGAGGAGGCTGTTCTCCACATAACCGAAGAAGAGGCACCCTTTGCACTCCACAGCCTGCCGCATCGGCCTCGATGCATCCCACGCCCGGCCAAGGCCCTCCGAGACGTCTCCGGTCACCCCTTTCATCGCTCGACAGCGCCGGAGCGTGCCGTCTGCTGCAACGTGCATTATGATATCGCCTGCATGGCAGCGAAACCGCGGCTCCAAAGAGGAGATCATCTGGAGATATGTGATCGAGTTTATGATCGGAGCCCCCCCCCTCTTCAGCTCGATTAGCTCCCCTACAACCTGACGGAGGCGGACGAGGTCCCTTATCCTCAGATCCTCCCAGGCCTCTTCATCCATCTCGAAAGGCTGGATCGGCTCAAAAGAGATCAAGGCGCCCATCTCCTGCGCTAGCCCTACGATTCCTGCGACCTCGTCGAGGTTCCTCTCGCTTATGACGCAGTTGATGAGGACCTCGTGCCCCGCCCTCTTTGCCGCATCGATTCCGGAAAGGACCTTCTTGGGATCGACGCCGCGCAGGTCCCTTGTGGTCTCCTCGCCATCGAACGAGACGGAGAGGTAGTCGAGGTCGGAGAGCTCTTCCACCCTTCGGCCTAGAAGCACCCCGTTTGTGACAAGCGACGTGATCAAGCCTTCTGCCTTTGCCTTGCCGAGTATGGCCGGCAGGTCCTCTCGAAGGAGGGGCTCAGCCGTCCATGCATTGTAGACGCCTATCCCAAAGGCGCGTGCCTCCTCGAGCATCCTCATGATGGCGGGCGTGCTCATCTCAGGCCCTGCATCCTTCCAGTAGCTACAGAAGGGGCAGCGGAGGTTGCATCGAGAGGTGATTCCATGGGAGAGAACGAAAGGCCGGCGCCTGACCCTCATCTGCCATAAGGCCCTTGCTGCTATTAGGGGATCGAAGCTCCTCATTCCCTCCTCCGGCCGCTCGTTGCCCGCTTCCTTCGCACCCGGCGGGGGGCAACCTCGGCCTCGGTCGCAAGGCCTGCGCCTGTGCAATTGTCGCAGCCTCCGCAGTTGGCCTTTTCAAGCGACTCGCCGAAGTATGCGAGAAGCGCCTTTCTGCGACAACCCCGCGTCATGCAAAATCTTACCATCTCCTGGAACTTCCGCAGCGCAATCCTTCGCTTCACCTCGTCCGCCCCCTGGCTTATGAGGTACTCCATCTTCCATCGGTCTCCAGCCTTGAAGAGGAGAAGGCAATCGCTTGGAAGGCCGTCTCTCCCAGCCCGGCCGGTCTCCTGATAGTAGCTTTCCAGGTCCTTTGGAAGGTCATGGTGAACGACGAAGCGGATATCCGGCTTGTCTATGCCCATGCCGAAAGCAATCGTTGCAACGACCACGTTCACCTCGCCGCGGATGAAGTTGTTCTGGGTCTTTTCCCTCACATGAGGATCGAGGCCTGCATGGTAGGGAAGGGCGACGTGGCCTTGATGCTGGAGCCATGTTGCGACCTGCTCTGTGGACTTCTGGCTCAGGCAGTAGATGATCCCCGACTGGCCTCGGCGCTCCCGCATGAATGACCGCAGATGATCGAGCCCCTCGTCCTTGGGCTTGACCTGGTAAAAGAGGTTTGGCCGGTTGAAGCTTGCCCTGTAGATGCGGGGCCGAACGAGCCCCAAGAGGTCGATGATCTCCCTTTGCACCCCCTGGATCGCTGTAGCCGTAAGCGCGATCGTCGGAACCTCCGGGAACCGCTCTCTTAGAGTCCTTAACTGGCGGTATGCCGGCCTGAACTCGTGCCCCCACTCTGAGATGCAATGGGCCTCGTCGACGGCGATCAAGCTTACGTTTAGAGTCTGTAAGAAGCCCAGGAACTCGGGGATGAGTATCCTCTCGGGGGCCAGGTAAAGGATCTTGATCTCGCCCTCCTGGAGCCTCTTTCTCTCGGCCTGCATCTCGCTATAGCCCATGCCGCTATGAAGGCATGAAGCAGAGATCCCCCTCATCAAAAGGGCATCGACCTGGTCCTTCATGAGCGCGATCAAGGGGGAGACCACGATCGAGAGGCCATCCATGAGGAGGGCCGGGAGCTGGTAGCAGAGCGACTTGCCGGCTCCCGTCGGAAGAAGGGCGAAGACATCCTTTCCGGCCAGCAGGTCGGCCACGATCTCCTCCTGGGGCGGGATGAAGGCGTCGTGGCCGAAGTGTCTCTGGAGCGCGGAGCTGAGCTCATCCATGGCGAGGGCTTTCTGGGTCGGCATCCTTAAGCCTTTCCTCATCGAGTGCACCCTTCCTCCGCAACCGATCCTCCGCCTGGGAAACATCCTCCCGAAGATCGATCAGGTCGTCCTGACAGGTCATGGCATATTCCTTCCCAGAATTGGATTTATAGGTTTAGCTCCCGATTTCATGCATGAGCTGCTGCATCCGTTGCAATGAGCGGATAATGGAATGCGCCCGCCTCGTGGCCGAGGAAGGCCCCTTCCAGGCCCTGGGCCATGCGGCGCTTCGGATCAGGGCCGGGAGGATGGACGCGGGGCGGATACTGGAGGTCGGAGGCTACGAACTCCTGGTGGAGGAGGACGATCGCCTGGGAATGGTCGTCCAGCTCAGCCTCCCTCGACGGGAGGTCGAGAGGATGGCGGGGGAGTTTGGCGAGAGGCTGGGCTATCCTGCGCCCCGGTCGGGCGAGGAGAGGAAGGCCTGGATGGAGGAGTTCCATCGGGGGTTAAGGCAGGTTCTAAGGGAGAGGCACGATATACGCTATGTCCAGGCCGGGGCCATCGATCTGGTCTTCGAGAGGAGCGCTCCTAGGCCATCGCCGAGGGAGACCTTCTAAACCAGGCTGTGGGGAGGGGGCATGCACCGGCAAAGGTTCTTTGCCTAAGGGAATAGAAAGGCCAAGAGGGGATTTCCAATGAGACGCCGCATCCTGCAATTCGTAGCACTATTGATTGTCGCCGTACATGGGAGCCGCTGAGGTATGCACGAGAATATGGTGGTAATCGAGTCCTCCGATGTTGGGCAAGGCTTAGAGGATCTAGTCCCGGCAGAAGCCCTAAGGTTTGCCCAAAGCGAGAAACAGAGGGCAATTCCAGCCATAGCCAAGAATCCGAAGATCCTTCAGGAGATCGAACGGGCGGTCAAACAGGTTCCAACCCGCCATCAGCTCTTCCTCGGTGACTGCAGGTTCATGGAGGAGGTTCCCGACGAGAGCGTTCATCTGGCAGTCACCTCTCCGCCCTACTGGACCCTTAAGGAGTACCCAACCAACGAGGGACAGCTCGGCCACGTAGAGGACTACGAGGAATTTCTAAACGAGCTTGACAGCGTGTGGCAGAACGTCTTTAGAGCTCTCGTTCCCGGCGGCCGTCTGGTGGTCGTTGTGGGAGACGTCTGCCTTCCAAGGCGCTGCTTTGGAAGACACGTGGTCTTTCCGCTGCACGCCAGCATCCAGGAGCAGTGCCGGAGGATAGGATTCGACAACCTCTCGCCGATAATCTGGTATAAAATTGCAAACGCCAGGTTTGAGTCGAACAACGGATCCAAGTTCTTGGGCAAACCATATGAGCCAAACGCCATTGTGAAGAACGACATCGAGTATATATTATTTCAGAGAAAGCCAGGAGGGTACCGAAAGCCCTCTCAGGCCGCCCGTCTCCTATCGGTGATTCCAGAGGACCTTCACAAGGAGTGGTTCCAGCAGATATGGACCATCACCGGGGCATCGACGAAGAAGCATCCCGCCCCTTTCCCACTGGCCCTTGCAGAGAGGCTCGTTAGGATGTTCTCCTTCGTCGGAGATACGGTTCTCGATCCCTTCATGGGTACGGGAACTACAAATCTGGCCGCTGGCGAGTGGGGACGAAACAGCATAGGATTCGAGATCGAGCCGACCTACTTTGAGATGGCCTCCAATCGACTTAGAAAGATAAGAAAGAGGCTGCTCACATTGGAGAGGCAGTACAATGCCGCATGTTTCCTGATGGCCGATCATGAAAAATTGAACTCCGCTGAGAACTACATCGAACCGGCAGAGGACCTTTCTGCAAACCTGTTCTTGTCTCAGCTGATACGCCATGTAGGCGATCGAAGGTAGGATTCGCTTCCGAGACCATTATGGCGAGCCAGCCGATAGCTCGATACTCCCCGCAAAAGTTCTTTGCCGATCAGGTACATAATGATCGTTGAGGATTCCATATGAGACGTCACCTCCTACCACTCGTAGCGCTATTGTTGCTGATCTCGCCCGCTATCGGGGCCGCTGAGCCGCCGTTGAGGATAGCCATCATGACCACATCGGACCTGCAGAGCCAGGTCGAGCCGTTCGAGTCGGATGGCGCAATGGTCGGCGGCATCGAGAGGATAGGCGCCCTTGCCAGAAACGTGAGCCTCGATTTCGACGGCGCCCTTCTGTTCTCCACCGGAGACGACCTGATGGGCAACTTCTATCGGGTCTTCCAGGGGGAGCCGGAGTTCGCCGGAATGGAGCTAGCTGGATACGACGCAGTCTGCCCAGGAAACCATGAGTTCGACTACGGCTGGCCCCTCTACTTGAACGCCACAGCGTACGCCAGCTTTCCCATCCTCTGCGCGAACCTCGAAATCGAGGACGAGCAACTGAGGAAGGCGATAGAGCCGCGGATCATTCTGGATATGGCAGGCGTGAAAGTGGGCGTATTCGGCCTCATGACACCTGAATTGAGCCTCTTGACCAACGCCGGCGAGGGGATTTCGGTGAACGGCGACTTCGAGTGTGTGGCAAGGGAGGAGATCGCGCACCTGAGGGATGAAGGCGCTGACCTCGTAATAGCGCTTTCCCATATGGGAACGGCAGTCGATCTCCAGCTTGCAAGAAACGTCTCAGGGATCGACCTGATCCTCGGAGGCCACGATCACATCTACTTCAACTCCACAGTGGACGGGCCAGATGGATGGAGGACTATCCTTGTTCAGGACGGAATGCGGGGGGCTCGGCTTGGGATACTGAGCTTCAACTTCTCAGGGAATGGCATGGACGATATCCACTGGGAGACCATGCCTCTCAATGAGAGCGCGGGAGCTTTTCCTGAGATCAAAGACCTCTTGGAGCCCTTCGTCGACCGATACGATAAGGAGCTCGAAGCCGAGGTGGGATCGACCAATGTCGATCTCGACGCTCGCGAGCCGATGGTGCGCGACAGAGAAGCTCCAATAGGAGACCTCATAACAGACGCCTGGCTTGCCTGGTTCGAGGATGCAGACATTGCCGCAATCAACGGCGGAGGCATTCGCTGCGACTGCATACTGCCAAAGGGGCCCCTCAGCATTCGCGACCTTTCAAACCTCCTCCCCTATCGAGGCTACATATACGCCCTCAACATGACAGGAGAGGAGGTCGAGCAGATGCTGGAGATCAGCGCATCAGCCCTTGGAACTGCCGAGGGAAAGGTCCCGAACGGCGCCTTTCTCCAGGTGAGCGGGATCAAGTTCACAATAGACCTCTCTTGCGAGCCCTATTCGGCGGTATATAACGGCTCGGAGGTGGTCGAGGTGATCAATCCAGGTTCGCGCGTCTCAGGGATCCAGATCGCGGCCAACGACACATGGACATCCCTCGAACCGGAGGGAGAGTACATGGTCCTCGTCAACGACTGGCTGGCCAAAGGCGGCGATGGCTATGCCCTCCTCTCAGACATTCCAGACGAGAGGAGAAGGGATACGACCGTTCTGGATATCGATCCGGTGATCGCCTATCTTAAAGAGATGAGCCCTGTTGAGCCGGTCGCCGAGGGGAGGATCGTTATCATAAATGGCACGTCCACAGGATGAGTGTCACCCAAGAGGTCGACCAATAGGGCGAGTGGCTGGGCCGCGCCCGCCATCCCCTGGATTGGAGGCCCCACCCCTTGGATCGAAGGGATCGCGAGATCAAGAGGTCACGAGCAAGATAGACGGCTTGGGGTGAAGGAATGTACATACCGGTGATCCTAGGCACGGCCCGGGAAGGCCGCCGGTCCGAGAATGCAGCGAAGTTCATGCTCCAGGAGGCCATGAAGGCCGGCCTGAAGAGCGAGATCATCGACGTTCGCGATTACAGGCTTGAAGCGACGGACAACACCGAGAGAGAACCGCAGGCGCTGCGCTTTGCTCAGAGGGTCCTTTCTGCCGATGCCCTGATCATAGTTGCCCCCGAGTACAACCGGGGCTATCCAGGCGAGCTCAAGATGATGCTCGATATGATCTACCGACAGTACGCAGGGCTGCCTGTAGCCATATGCGGCGTCTCATCGGGATCCTTCGGCGGAGCGCGGATGATCCAGCAGCTAAAACTCGTCTGCATAGCGCTTGGAATGCATCCCCTGGAGGAGGCGGTCTACTTCTCCAATGTGGAGACGCTTTTTTCCGAGGACGGGAGGATCGCGAAGGAATCCTACTATAAAAGGGCGCAAGCCCTGATAGAGGAGCTCGTCTTGCACGCTCATGCGCTTCAGAGCCTCCGGAAAGGGGACTCTTCGAGGAAAACGAGACGGCCAAAAGCTTAATGGGCCATGAAAGATAATATGGAAATGGATATTCTATCTGGGGGTTATCGTTAGATGGATGCCAAGAAGTTCTATACCCTTCCCGATCTGCCCTACGGGGCAAATGAGCTCGAGCCCTACATATCGGAGGCTCAGCTTGCGCTTCACCACGACAAGCATCACATGGCCTACGTAAAAGGGGCAAACGCGGTCTTTGAGGCGATGGAGAAAGCCCGCGCGGATGAAAGGGATTTCGATGTCAAGGCCACGCTCAAGGAGCTATCGTTCCATATCGGCGGCCATCTTCTCCACAGCCTCTTCTGGGCTAACATGGCCCCTGCGGGAAAAGGAGGAGGCGCGCCAAAAGGACGCCTGGCAGAGGCCCTGGACGAGGAGTTCGGAAGCTTCGAGCGCTTTAGAAAGGAGTTCTCGAAGGCCGCCGCAAGCGTGGAGGGATCGGGCTGGGCAGCTTTGACCTTCTGCCGCATGACCGAGAGGCCGATCATAATGCAGGTCGAGAAGCACAACACCAACGTCTACCCGATGTTTGGCATACTGCTGGTGCTGGATCTATGGGAGCACGCCTACTACCTGGATTACAGAAACGAGAGGCCAAAGTTCGTGGAGGCCTTCTGGAATATCGTCAACTGGGAAGAGGCTGAGAGGCGGCTCGATAATGTGTTAAGGGCCTGAGCCGGCGCGTGGGGGGGGGCCACGCTCTCCCCTACATCACTTCCCGATCTCTTGCCGCGTCCTATCCCATGGGCCGCACGTGGAGCCGATGCAGTGCGCTCCACGCGTCCCCTATCGATCGCCGCGCCCTTTCGTCCCGATCTCCGCCTCCAAGAGCTCGACAAGCCGCCTTGTCCTCTCCAGATGCACCTCCATCCTCCTCTGGAGGATGGGGGGAGACTCCACCGCGGCGGTGCACTGGTCCAGCCAGTAGGAGACATCCCTCATCACCTCCCGGGCGTGCTCCTCAATCTCTGGCAAGAGCCTCCCCTCCACTTCCAGCAGCTCGATCCCTTCCCATACTCGCTCCTGCAGCTCTGCAAGGGCGACCAAGAGTTGGTCGAGCCGCTCTTCCCTCTGCATACGCCGTTTCCGTCTCCTCCTGGCAATATACCTATTCGAGGAGGGGCTCGGCCTCCATCACTTGCGCCTCGCCCGCAAAGGCCATAAGGCCCAAGGAGAGGAACATATAGTGATCGATGGTTGGATATATCATAAATGAGATTTTTAGATTGTTATATTCCGCCCGCAAGGGCAATAAGCAGGATAGGCGCAAGGGTCTGGTTGATAAGAGGTAGAAGGATGTCGTATTTACATTTCATTGGGGAGGGCCGTCATGAGGGGTAAGAACAAGCAGCTGACCCTCACCGGGGTGATTGTGGAGACGATGCCCCGTGTGAGGACCACAGACGGGCATCTGCTCAAATGGGAGAGAGAGGCTGTGGCAAAGCAGCTCCTGAAGGAGACAAAGCTATCAGAGAAGTTCTATAAAGTTCCTGGGATATCCGTGGAGGAGGCAAAGGAGATCGCCAGGGAGGTCGAGAGACGCATCAGGTGGATGGATGTGGAGTACCTGAGCGGCCCCCTCGTACGGGAGATCGTAAACGTCATCCTAATCGAGAGGCATCACCCTGAATGGCGTAACATCTGCACAAGGGTCGGCACCCCGGTCTACGACGCCCATCTGATCGATGTGGGATCGGGCTTCGAGGCCCACGAGAACGCAAACCTCCAGGAGAACGCCGAGACCAGCCACAAGAAGAAGGCCGACAAGATCAGCAAGGAGCAGTACCTTTTGCTGCTTCCCCCTTACCTTGCCGATCACCACCTGGCAGGCGACCTCCACATCCACGACCTGGAGTACTTCGGAACGAGGCCGTTTTGTCTTGACGGGAGCACAGCTGTGCCAGTAATCGATAAAGGCAGAAGAAAGATCATCAGGCCAGACGAGCTGCCGTTCCTTGGAGATTATTATTACCCAAAAGACCTCTTTGCCATATCACCTTCCGGACCCAAGAAGGTCAAGAAAATCTCACGGCGACCGGCCGAAAAAAGCCTTCTGAAGATAAGGACGAGAACGGGCAAGTCCCTTAAGGTCACCCGTGAGCACAGGATACCTGTTAGCGGCAAAGGCATAAGAAAAGCAGAGGAGATTCAGCCTGGAGATATCTTAGGCGGGGCCTTCGAGCATCGACTGAACCTGCGCGGCGAGCCAATCGAGCGCTTGGATCTCATAAGCGAGTTCTTGAATAAAGTTCCTGCGCCGCATTTGGAAAACGTGTTCGTGCGCGGCGCGCGTCCCCTCTTCCAGAAGATTATAGATGATGGGAGATGCAGCTCGTTCTCGGAGTTATCCAGGAATATGGGTGTTGAGCATCATAAGGAGTGGTACACAAGTGGCATTATGCCAATCTTGCAGTTCAAGAGGCTATCCGATCTCTACGGCCTGGATGGCTTTTCGAACTTGAGGCTCGGCGTTGCTGGAAGCAAGATCGATCTTCCCGCCATCTTCCCCCTCACGACAGATGTCGCAACGCTGCTCGGCTACTTCATCTCCGAGGGAAACTACAACGTCCAGGAAGCCTGCAACTACAATTTGGTCATTACAGGAAGCCAGCATGCAGAGACCGTGCAATGCTGTGCAGGAAGCGCTTTCAATACATACAGAACGACGACCGAGGGGATGCTGTCCACAAGAATGATCTGGGGCATAGAGGGCGAATGGGAGAGGTCCAAACAAGTATACTTCGGAGGCGAGCTGATCTACCTGCTCTTCCGCTATGTATTCGGCATAACGGGGAAAAGCTACGATAAGAGGCTTCCTAACATCGTTTACCATCTAGACGACGAGCTTCTCTCCTGCTTCCTAAGTGCCTTATTTACGGGGGACGGATCTGCATTCTATCGACCCGAAAAGTCGGACTGCATCATCAACTATACCACAGCTTCGGAGATGCTCCGCCAGGAGCTATCTCTGCTCCTCATAACCCTTGGGATGAATCCGCATATAGTCGAGCTCTACGAGGGGGAGGAGAAGCGAACTCTCTACAGGATACAGATGAATGGATTTGCGAACATCCAGGCCTTCAGAAGATGGGCCCAGTTTTACGATGAGCGCAATGAGCATATCGATAGATTCCTCGCCGACGTCAAGGAGATTACGAGAAGTCCGAGGCCTGAAGAAGTCAAGGAGATAGTTCCTTCTCTGCCATCGGGCGAGTACGTCTACGACCTCTTCTTGGAAGGAGATGACGAAGAGAGCCATACATACTTTGCCTCGGACGGCTTGCTGGTACATAACTGCCAGGACTGGGATCTTCGCTACTTCTTCTACTACGGGCTTATGCCCGACGGACTGGGGACCAAGGCGAGCGTGGCCGGGCCTGCCAAGAAGGCAGAGGTAGCAATCCTTCACGCCGTAAAGGCTCTCGGCTCGGCGCAGACCAACTTCGCCGGAGGCCAGGGCTTCTACAACTTCCTCACCTTCATCGCCCCATACTTCGAGGGCCTCCCCTATTCTGAGATCTACCAGCTAATGCAGATGTTCGTCTACGAGATGACGCAGATGATGGTTGCCCGCGGCGGACAGCTCGTCTTCTCCTCTGTTCAGCTCACGCCAGGGGTACCTGCCCTCTGGAGGGATAAGCCCGCCGTCTACGCAGGCCAGGTCTGGGACGGGACTAGGTCGGACCGGCGAACCTACGGGGAGTTCGAGAGGGAGGTGAGGCTTTCCTTCAAGGCATTGATGGAGGTAATGCTTGGAGGCGACCACTGGGGAAAGCCCTTCAACTTCCCCAAGCCCGAGATATCCATAGAGCCGGACTTCATGAAGGAGGACGAGGAGTACAACGTAAGCCATCCAGACCTTCCCACCTACAGCGATCTCTATCTACTGACGTTCAAGCTGGCCGCGGAGTACGGCACCCCATACTTCGACAACCAGCTTCCCGCGTATCGAGGTGCTGGAAAGGGGATATCGTGCTATCAATGCTGCGCGTATCAGTTCGCTGCCACGTTCGAGTCCGATAGCGAGTTCGAGGAGAAGCTCAACTTCGAAGAGGGAAAGCATTTCTCCATGGGCTCCTGGCAGGTGGTCTCCTTGAACTGTCCCCGCGCGGCATACCTCGCCCGGGGCGACGACGAGCTCCTCTTCGAATACCTGCGCGGGCTAATGGACATCTCCGTCGAGATATTCAAGGTCAAAAGGGAGTGGATGAACCAGATCCTTGCCAACCATCGGATGCCGTTTGCCACACAGAGGCCGAGGGATCCCCACACGATGGAGAAGGGGTCTATCGCTGTCGGCCTCGAAGGCCTAGTCTATACGATAGGGGTCGTTGGCGTAAACGAGATGGTCCAGTTCCATACGGGAAAACAGATGCACGAGTCGAAGGAAGCCTGGAAGCTTGCCGTTCGGGCGATGACCGAGATGGAGCTATACGCAAAGGCTCTGAGCCAGCGCCATGACATGACCATCGCCCTCGCACGAACGCCGGCGGAGACGACGGCGCAGAGGTTCGCCGTCTCCGACCTGATCCGCGAGGAGTTCAGGGACTGCGCAATGCAAGTGGTCAAGGGAGATCTCGATACAGCCATGCGCGAGGCGAACACCCGCGATCTGCCAGTCTACTACACGAATGGGACGCACCTGCCGCCTGGGGCTGACGTCTCCCTGCTCGAGAGGGCCCAGCTGGAGCACGTCTTCTTCCCGATCGTGGACGGGGGGAACATCTTCCACATCTTCCTCGGCGAGGCGACGCCGGACCCCAAGGGGCTGATGGAGTTTGGCATGCGCCTTGCCCGCACAACCCAGATCGGGTACTTCACCTTCACAAGGGATATGACCGTCTGCCTCAACTGCTACGAGGTCGCCCCAGGCCTCCAGGAGAGATGCCCTCGCTGCGGCTCAGATGAGATCGACCACATAAGCCGGATAACAGGCTACCTCCAGGCGGTGAGCGGATGGAACGTCGCAAAGCAGCAGGAGCTTAAAGATCGAAAGCGATACACGGAGCTGGCCTGAGGAGGGGGCGCTCCCCCCCACCCCCACATTTAAGACCTCCAACGGAAAGATATATATCATATCTACTTATCCCTTTATCTGCCGATAGGCAAATGGAGGAGTTTATAATGCCGGCTGTGGTTAACAGAGAGGAGTGTGTTAGCTGCGGGACTTGCGTTGACGAGTGTCCCGAGGAAGCAATCGCCCTGGACGATGAAGAGATAGCAGTGGTGGACGCCGACAAGTGTACCGAGTGCGGGACGTGCGTAGAAGCCTGCCCGTCAGAGGCCATCTCCATCGAGTGATCTGCGCCTCTTCCGTATCTTTTTTTTTCGTCGACCTCTAGAATCGCGACCAATGGCATTTACTCGGATATGGCCTCGTAGAACTGATCCCAATCAAGCGTGGTTGCAACGCATCCGGCCTTGGTTAGCATCACGCCGATCGCCGGAATATCCTTGCTGTGGCACATTGCCAAACCCTCTTTGATCTCCATCTGGCAGCCCACGCCGACTATGGCCTTCGGCCTGTACTTCTTGATTATCCTCTTTATGAAGCTGGACCCAGGGACGATGAAGAATTTATATCCAAGGCTTTCGGCGTACTCCTTGGCTTGCCCCATCTGGCATCTCCCGCAGTTAACGCAGGCTATGCCCTCGGGACCCAGCTTCGCAGGGCAGTCGACGCTTCTTAGGCATTGGGGCATGAAGATGTATCTGTCGCCATTGGAGACCTCGTGGAACTTCCTGTGGTTGATGTAGTTCCGAAGAAGTATGCTGAAGTCGTCGACCAAGGCGTCGTCCGCCCGCCCCAGCCATAGGATGGCCTTGATTACGCTTTCGAGCAGGCTGAGGGCGATGAGCATGATCCGAGCGTAGAAGAAGCGCCCGGTCTTGAAGGAGTAGAGTATGACCAAAGCCCCCATGAAGGAGAATATGAGGACCAGCGCGATGACAATTACCACTGCCTTTCCCACGATGTAGAAGAGGGGGTCCAGATACTCGATCATCGGATCGAGTTAGAACTCGTGGGGTATAAGCCGCTTGCGGGATCCCAGCATGTCCGGACGGGCGGCGCAAGTTTTTTATCCCTGGTAGGGTTTGACTCATCCTGCCTTCGCGCTTATCAAGGTTTTAATGAGGATTAGAAATGGCCAGAATGCATAGCAGAAAGAAGGGAGCATCCAGATCCAGGCCGCCATCTAGAGATTCGCCTCCGGAATGGTGCGACATGACTCCTGAAGAGGTTGAGAAGATCGTGCTGCGAATGTTCGATGGGGGCATGTCCACAAGCAAGATAGGGCTCACGCTTAGAGATCAGTATGGCGTGCCAAGCTCCAAGCTTCTGTTGGGAAGGAACATGACGAGGTTCCTCAAGGAGAGAACCACGGTGCCGGAGATCCCAGAGGATCTCGCAAACCTGATGAGGAAAGCCCTCGTGATTCGAAGACACCTTCGCAGCAACCAAAACGACGTTCACAACAAGCGATCCCTCCAACTCTGCGAGGGAAAGATCAGGCGGCTCGTCAGATACTACATAAAGTCCGGCAAGCTTGCAAAGGGCTGGGAGTACAAGCCCGAGACGGCAGAGATGCTGGTGACATGAACCTCGCCTTATGAAACGGCTGGATAAGCCTGCTTTGGCCATCGCCAGGGCCATGCTCCGCTGCGAGAGCATGAGGGTGATATCCCACAACGATGCCGACGGCATCACCTCCGCGGGAATCATCTGCAACGCCCTTCATCGAGCAGGGATACGATTTCACGCCACATTAGTGGGCAGGCTCGATCCGGCCGTTGTTGAGGACCTGGAAGGGCCTGTGGTCTTCTGCGACATGGGAAGCGGCCAGCCCGACCTCGTCTCCCGCGTCCCCGGCGATGTATTCGTCGTAGATCATCACCGCCCAGTTGGGACGCTGAGCTGCATGAGCATAAACCCGCATCAGGTCGGCATAGATGGTGCCTTCGAGATGAGCGCATCCGGCACTGCCTATGCGGTGGCCAGGCAGATGGGGGAGAACGTGGACCTCTCGGGCCTCGCGCTCGTGGGCGCCATGGGCGACCGGCAGGCAATGATCGGAGCGAACAGGGCCATACTGGAGGAGGCGGTCCTCGGAGGAGCGGTGGAGGTCAGGCCCGGCCTCAAGATGGAGGACGGCGACGCGCAGGATGTATTCGAACAGGCCATCGAGCCGCTTCTCGACATCACGGGAGATACCGTAAAGGTGAGAGGATTCCTAGAAGGGATCGGCATCTCCGGCAAGCTTCAGAGCATTTCGAGCGCAGAGCTCTCCCGCCTTTCCACGGCATTGGTGCTTAAGATGCTAATGCAGGGAAGCTTTGCCGCCGACTCGATTGTGGGCGAGGTCATTCGCCTTCGTTGCGAAGTAGTGGAGAACGCAGCAGAGATGGTCACAATGCTCAACGCCTGCGGCAAGCTAGATACTCCAGGGCTTGGGCTGACCCTCTGCTTGAGGGATGAATTTGCAATCGGTGGTTGTCGAAAGGCCTCGCAGGAGTATAGAAGATGGATCCTCGACGAGGTGAACGTGCTGAAGGCCGGCTGCAAAGAGCTCAAAAATATCCGATATCTCCTAGCCGAGGACATGGTTGCCGGGGGCGTTGTGGCGGGACTAGGCATCCGCTATCTATTCTCTGATCGCCCGCTCCTCGTTCTCAACAAGTTTGAGGGCAAGGTCAAGATCTCGGCAAGAGGGAACAAGCCGCTGGTATCCCAAGGTCTTGACCTGTCCCAAGCCCTGAGGGAGTCTGCTGAGGCGGTCGGCGGAGCTGGCGGAGGCCATAGCGTGGCAAGCGGTGCTGCCATTCCCATCGGCACAGAGGATCGTTTCCTCGCCCAGGTCGATGATATGGTGGGAGAACAGATTGGCCGATCGAGGGTTGAGCGATGATGCGAGCCCGGCTGACCTTTCGCGGTCCCTGGGCACCCAAGGCCGCGAGGTCGCTTGCGCCCGACAACCTCCCAGATATGGTCATGGATGTGCGCCGCGAGGAAGTGGTCGTTGAGCTTTCCGCAGATAAGCCTGGAAGGCTCCTTTCCACGGTCGATGATCTGTTAATGAATATGAAGATTGCTGAGGAGACGTTGAACTCCTCGGAGGTATTATGAAGTTTCACCTTGAGGCAAGCTTCCGCCTCAGTGGCGATGCCAGTTGTGCCCTGCCCGACCTCGCCGATCTATTCCAGGGCTCTGCAGATATACTGCAGAAGGGCGCACCAGTTGGACACGGCGCTAGGCTTGCGGATTGGAGGCTTGAGGAGAACCAAATCTTTTTGGTCCTGGATAGCGATAAGTACGTGCGAGCTCACGATGCCCTCCTGAGGCTAAGGAGGCCGCTTGCCCAGATGCTTGGCAAGAAGCATAGAATAGGAGTGCGTGGCATCGAAGTGACCCGTTTCGAGATCGAGGTGGAGTCGAATAGGGAGATCTCCCACAAGATCCCCTACGTGAACAAGATCGATTTCGAGGACGGAAAGCTCCGCCTTCTGCTCGATGTGGGTCCAGGCGGAATTGGCGAAGCCGAGCTCGACGGCCGGATACCCGACCGGATAGTCTCCCTATTGGAGGAGAAGCTCGCCGACTATGGGGGCAAGGGAGAGCATTGGGAGCTCCTCTGGGAGAGCCCAAGAAGGATGCCCATATTCGACTCGGATCCAACCGAGGAGATGGTGAAGCTCGGCTGGATAAAGCATGGATCCTCAAGAGGCCAGTGGATCCACGGCCCTGAGTCGACGCACCTCTTTAGAACCTTCGAGAGGATCGTCCTAGAGGATATGCTCGAGCCGCTTGGTTATCGCGAGATGATATTTCCAAAGCTCGATACATGGGACGTCTGGAAGAAGAGCGGCCATGCTCTCGGCGTCTATCCCGAGATATACTTCGTCTGTCCGCCAAAGACCAGGGACCCGGCCTTCTGGGAGGAGGTGATGGACCATTATAAGGTCACCCACGAAATCCCCCTGGAGTTGGTCAAGGAGAAGATCGACTATCCCATAGGCGGCATGTGCTATGCGCAATGTCCCACATTCTGGGGTTTCCTACAGGGAATGACCCTTCCAAGCAACGATCTCCCCATCAAAGTCTTTGATCGATCCGGAACCAGCCATCGTTACGAGAGCGGGGGAATCCATGGAATCGAGCGAGTGGACGAGTTCCACCGAGTCGAGATAGTATGGCTTGGCACGCGCGACCAGGTTTTGGAGGAAGGGGAGCGACTGAAGGAGGGGTACAGGAGGATCTTCGAGGAGGTCCTCGAGCTGCAGTGGCGCATGGCCTGGGTCACCCCTTGGTTCATGGCCCAGGAGGGAAAGGCCGGCCTCTCGGAGATGGCAGGGGCGGGCACGGTGGACTACGAGGCCCTCCTCCCCTACAACGGCAACTGGATCGAGTTCCAGAACCTGAGCGTCAACGGGGAGAAGTATCCAAAGGGCTTCACGGTCAAGTCCCAGAGCGGAGAGCCCCTCTGGAGCGGATGCAGCGGAGTAGGGCTTGAGCGATGGGCAAGCGCCTTTCTCTCACAGAAGGGGCTCGACCCAGACGGCTGGCCAGAGGCCTTCCGAAAACGCCTGGGGAAGATGCCTTCGGGGATCAGGTTCCTCTGAGGCATCAGATACACCCAAACGATCCCCCTCACGGCGACTCTTGGGCCAAGAGGGGGAACCACTCGATTACCGCCGCTACTCACCCTCAGATTATTTGAAGGCGAGGCGTCTCCTGAGACGATTTTCCTGTCGTTGAGCCAGTTATGTAGTGACGTCTGTTCACCTCACCAGATGTATCCTCGCCGGATGCATCCGATGGGGTTGCAGGCAGCTCTGGCAGGCGGAGGTTCAGGCTGGGAGTCGTGCCCCCGGCAGGAGGTGGAGTGTTCGAAGCCACCTGGTTGTCTGCATTGAGGCCTACGATATCGGGATCTACTCCAAGCTCTTTTGCTCGACGAAATGCCGCCTCTGCCTCGAACTCTCGATTGAGCAGCTGAAGGGCAACGCCCTTGGAATAATAGTTCCAGCCGTCGTTTGGATCGATGCGGATGGACTGCTCAAAGCACTGGAGCGCTTCGGTGTACATCCCACATTCCCGGTAGGCGATCCCCTTATAATACCAGGCATTCTCTATCGAGGAGTCGAGATCGATTGCCATATAGAAGTAGTAGATCGCATCGCTGTACCTTCCTTGAGCGTTGAGCGCCCGGCCATAAGAGTACCAGTTCCAGGCATCCAGATCGTCCTGATTGATGGACTGGAGGAAGTCGGCTTCCGCCTGGGCGTAGTCCCCCCGGTCGTAGTAGGACCATCCCCGATAGTACCAGGCATCCTCCATCCCCGAGTCGAGGCTGAGGGCTGCGCTGAAGCACTGGATTGCCACATCGTGGGACTCGAGCTTCCGGAAGGCCCTTCCTTCCCAGTACCAGTTGTACCGATCGTACATATCGATGGAAAGCGCATTGTAGATGCTGACGGCAGCGTCTGCGTAGTCCTCCAGATTGTACTGGCATATCCCCATGTAGTACCAGGCATCCTCCAAGTTGGGATCCTGGTTTGTGGCGAACTGAAAGTTCTGTATTGCCAGCTGGTAATTTCCAGAGTTGTAATAGCTTGACATTGTCACATCCTTTACTTTGTCAGATAAGGTGATCATGATTCGATAGGGGTCGTCCCGAATATAAGAAAATATAAAA
>JAFGMR010000010.1 GCA_016927425.1 Methanotrichaceae archaeon
GCGGCTGCCCATCGACGAGGAACATGTATTGTACGGGATCCTCAGGATCGGATGCAGAAGCGGTCCACGTAATCGGAGTTCCAGCAATCTGTGGGCTTGCGGCGTCAGGCTCAAATGCGTTGATCCTTGGTGGCTCGTTCGGCGCGGTAATTGTGAACCTTGCCGTCTCAGAGACGTCGAAGTCGTCATCTATATCGTCGACCCCGTCCCTAACTTGAACTTCCACCTGGTTTGCCCCAACGTCGGCGAGCGTTGTCCTCCAGGTCCAGGAAGGATCGTCGCTCCACCCCCTCTGGTCTTCCCACTTATTATCCGTGGATGGTCCCATGAGGAGGAACTTGTACTCCAGGGTATCGCCATCTGGATCCATGGCGCTGGCCCTCCAGATAATTACCGCTCCAACGTCTTGGGGGCTTGCCAGATCGGCATCGATGCCATTTATTATTGGGAGTTGACCATCGGGTTCTCCGGACGCTGATATCGTGAGAAGCGCTGAGAATATCAGCGTCATCGCGATCAACAGTACAGCATCCAGATGTCTGTACCGGATCAATTTTATATAATTACACATCAATATATCCATACAATCTCTTCCTGGCATTCTCTCTTCCACACTCCCCATCTCCTGGTGTCGGCGGTGTCGAGACATCCGATGAATGGGTGGGGGTGAGATCATAAGAAACTACTTTTCACATTGTGCCTTTATCAGGCCCTTCTGGCCCATCCATGGCTCACATGAACCATCTCGAGGTCTCATGTGAACCATAGAGGTGAGCTGGTCTAAGCGAAGGGGTGCCTTGCCGAATCCTTCTTTTCGAGCACCTCTTCGACGGTTGGCTTTCCCGATGCGGCCCTCTCGATTGCGAACTTGGTCGCCTTGTAGTTGTTCTCGTAGATCTTGGCCTTATCGTGTGCATCCCACTCGATGAAGACGGATACAATGATCATAAGGTCCTCTGCCATCTCCTTGGGGATGAATCCCTCTTCCACGCAGTCCATGACGGCCTTCGCCACGGCTGCCTGGGCCGGCCCATACATCAGCAGCGCTTGCGCGGCATTCTTAATGGTCACCTTGTTCACCATAAGCGTTGCAGGCTTCGTTGGCAGGTTTGGCTCGAGCACTGCCAAGAGCGGCGTATGTCCTTTGGCGGGAGTCGATAGTGCATCCACGAAGGCCTTCTCAACGGCTCCGCCTTTTGGTCCTATCACGAGGTCGATATGCGCAACTTCCGGTCCCTGGCCCACAAGGGCCTCCCCGACGAGCGTCTTCTCAAAATGATGGCTCATGGATCGAATCACCTCGTGATATATGGTCGCTCATAGCATTATGAACTTGCGCTTGGACCCGGCTGGCCGATCCCTCGAAGCCATCATCTGGCTTGCAATGGATCTGTGGTAGCTGCTCTATAACCGAGTTCAGCGCGATTGAACGGGTGGTTCTTATATATCGGGAGAGATAGCGGCGAGATCATGAGGAGGATTGCCTGGGGAATAACCGGTGGTGGCCAGCATCTGGCCGAATGCTTGAAGGCAATGTCCGAGATCTCCAGGGGGGCCAAGGTGACGACGTTCATCTCCCGTGCTGGGGAGGAGGTGCTTCGCATGTACGGCCTTGATGACGCGATCGGGGCAGTCTCCCCCGGCGGTTACCTCGAGGAGATCATCCTGGAGCGAGAGCAAGGGTACAGCTATCCCAAGGCAGGGCGGTTCATGCTGGGCAAGTATCAGATGCTAATCGTCGCCCCTGCCACGTCGAACACTGTCGCAAAGATCGCTTCAGGCATCGCCGACGGCCTGGTATCGAACGCCGCCGCCCTCGCCAACAAGGCAGGCGTCCCCGTCTACCTACTTCCCACCGATCTCTTTGGAGAGGCGGAGTCCCGTATGCCGTACTTCGTCGACCGCGCCCTCTGTGGGGACTGCGTGGCCTGCCCTCCTAGGGAGGCCTGTCCCGAGGGGGCCTTGGGAGACCAGATAGACCTCTTGCTCTGCAAGGGTTGCGGAATCTGTGCCGACCTCTGTCCCAAGGGGGCCATCGGCGGCGGTCTTATGAAGGTCGAGGCTCGAGCGCTTGATAGGGAGAACATAAGTCGCCTGAGGGGCTTTCCCGGATTCCATATACTGGAGCGTCCCCTCGATATGCTTCGGATCATATGAGGAAGAAGGGATTGAAGGATAGGGGCTTGAAGCAGGATATGACCAAGATCGAGGTAGGTTGCTATGCTTATACTGATAGTGAACAACTACGGCCAGTTTAACCACTTGATTGCGAGGAGCATCAGGGACCGTGTGGAGGGCAAGATGATATCCAATCAGACCCCGGTGGATGAGATCGAGGCCGATGGACTGATTCTCGGAGGAGGTCCCTCCATCGATAGGGCTGGGAGATGCAAGGAGTATCTCACTTCCCTGGAGATCCCAATGCTGGGCATATGTCTGGGGATGCAGCTCATGGGAACTACCTTTGGCGGCAGCGTAGGACCGGGGACGATCGGAGGCTACGCCCAGGTCGATGTGGAGATCATCGATGAAGATGAGGTATTGAGGGGCCTCCCATCCCGAATAAGCACCTGGGCTTCCCATGCCGACCAGGTGATCGAGCTTCCAGAGGGATTCCGGAGGCTGGCAAGGTCCAATGTCTGTGAGATCGAGGCCTTGCGTCATGAGTCGAAACCCCTATTCGGTGTCCAGTGGCATCCCGAGGTCGTCCACACGGAGTACGGAGGGGAGCTATTGGAGAACTTCATAGAGATATGCCGAAGATGAGTCACGAGGAGGAACTCCGTCGCGAATTGATAAGGGCGGCTGCCCTCTCCCAAGAGGAGATCGCAACGAAAGTCAGGGCGGTGGGATTTCGCTGCCTTGGTTGCGGGGAGTGTTGTCGCGGGCCCGAGTGCGAGGTCGCCCTCTTTCCCCATGAGGTCGAGAGGATAATGGCCTACACGGGCGAGCCGTGGCTGGAGGTTGCGGAGCCGCCTCGGGTGGGCGAATGGGATGACTTGGGGAACTTCCATACGCTGGAGTGGCGTATTTGCAAGGGGGAGGACTGCCATTACTACAATGGCATTGGCTGCAGCATCTACTCCAGGCGGCCAACCATATGTCGCACATACCCCTTCTATCTTGCCAGAAGCGATCTCAAGTTCTCGGAATGCCGCGGGCTGGGCCAGGCGATCGGCGAGGAGGAGGCCCTGATGATCGCTGGATCGCTGATAGAGCGCTACATCCTGGAGATCGAGGAGGCCTTGGAGCTGATCTCTAAATTTCGCGACTTCCGTCGGGCGAGCGCCTCCAAAGATGGGCATATGATAGTTCACGACAGCCGTGGGGAGCACGGGATACGTTGGGAGGACCTGCCCGGCGTGCTCAATATCCTTTTAGGGGATGAGCCGTCCCAATAGGGTTACTCCCTCCATCGATCGAAATAGCGGAGGAGCCCATTCCTCGACGAGCGATCCTTCCTCCCGATAGATGAGCACTCCTCGTCTCTGCCAGGCGGGGTTGTGGGCGAGGTTCAATCCTCTTTCGAATAGCATCTCGTGTATCTGGCTCTCCTTCATGCCGCGAAGAAGGCCCATGGCTTCCCCATGGCTGCGACCTTCCTCTACAAGGGCATAGAATCCATAGGAGAAGACGTGGTTTCTCCAGGCCTCATCCTGGCATTGGGATAAGTACTCTCCTATCTCCCCGGAGCAGAGGGGCAAAGCCCGGCAGTCCATGGCCAAGATCCGTCCCCTATTGAGGGAGAGCGCGGAGGAGAGGTAGCTCGCTGCGATCGAGTCCAGCTTCTCCAGGCGGCCGTTGAAGGGAAGGTCTAGGAAGAGGAGGTTGACCTCGTCGGAGAAGAGGAAAGCCAGTTTTGGCGAAAGCCCGGAGTCCTCCATGAATGACCGGGAGGCGGACGCCATCGATCGGGCAAAATGCTCATCGTAGGGCTTCTTGGATCCGTCGAGGGCTTTATGAAATCCCCGTCCATCAGCTCTGAGGATCAGCGGTGGCCTGACCCTCAAGGTGGAGTAGATCTCCCAGCTATCTCCTCTCATCCTTACCGCCCTTGGATCCGGCCGGATGCCTCATCAGGACGATATCCCCAACAGCCGTTATCCATCGGTAGGGCACGATCACGCCTCGCCCCTTCTGATCGAAGAGGGATCTGTTCACCCTTCCGAGGGCGAGGCCGCTGATCGCCCCCTGATCCGAGTCCAGAACGGCATCCTCCACCTTTCCCACGTAGACCCCTTTCTGGGTATAAACCTCCAGCCCAAGGAGGGATGTGATCTCTGCGCGCATATCGTTCCTCAAAATAAATTTGTCATTGCATATTATATAGGTTATGATCAAACGAATCCTGGCAAGCGTTATATGATTTGAGGTTGGAGATCGATCTCAGGTGGCAGTCATGTTGGTTGTCGGCATCTCAGGGAGCCCTAAAAGGGGAAACAGCGAGTACTTGCTCGACGAAGCTCTCAAGGTGGCATCGGGGCGTGGTTTTCAGACCAAGCGCCTGCTCTGCTCGGAGCTGAACGTGGGGTATTGTACAGATTGCGGAGCGTGTGGAAAGGGCGAGCATTGTCCGAATGAGGACGATATGGATCGAGTAAACGCTGCCCTCGCGGAGGCAGCGGCCGTTGTCGTCGCTTCACCCGTCTACTTTGGGACGGTAACCGCCCAGCTCAAGGCCATCTTCGATCGAACGCTTCCCTTGCGTCGCCAGGGGATGCAACTCCAGGACAAGGTCGGCGCAGCCATTGCGGTTGGCGGGTCAAGGAACGGCGGTCAGGAGAAGACGATCGAGGCCATACATAGCTGGATGCACATCCAGGGGATGATCGTTGTGGGGGACAACAGCCACTTCGGTGGAATCGCTGTCCGGCCGGCAAAGGAGGATCGCCTGGGCCTCGAGACGGTTGCGGCAAGCGCAAACAAGGTATGTGACCTCCTCGATAAGATCGGCCGAGGGGGCGCGCAGCGTTAGAGGGGGTGGATCCCCCTCCTTGCTTCACCAGGGTCCGATCTTGATCTCGTTCGTCGCCGATTGCATCACCCTTGCCTGGGGGCCGGCCTGGACCGCGAACCTCATTCTCTGGTCGTAGTCGTTGTACATCATATCAGGCGTCTGTATGAAGTTGTTCCCCGTCTGGGTCACTGGGGCGTTGCTCGAGCCGAAGAATACGTAGCCTGCTATATCCTGGTTCACCTGGTTGTGATAGCCCATGATGTAGGCGCTGTTCGACATCTCCTGGGTGGGGTCGACAGCTCTCGGCGCGTTTTCAGCAAAGGCCAGAACCCCCTGAGTCAGGCGGTTGTCGTCGCCTATCACCACGCCCACGTTCCATCCGCTCTGGAAGATCTCATTTCCCATCGCCTGCTGGCGAACCCTCTGGTCCACAAGGTTGTTATTCCCAACAACCGCCACGGCGTTTGCCCCGGCCTGGGCGACCGTATTGCCTGTTGCCCTCTGGTCGATTCCCTGGCCGACCTGGTTGTTGTTCCCCACCACTACGGCCGCATTGGCAGCGCTCTGAGTGACATGGGTGCCTGTGCCGGTCTGCGATATGCTCTGGTCCACGTTGTTGTTGTCTCCCATCACGAGGGCGGAGTTCGATGCGCTCTGGCTCACATAACCGCCCTGGGCCGACATATCTATGCTCTGTCTTACGGTATTGCCGCTTCCCTGGTAGGCTTGGGCCGATGAAGCCAGCGCAAGCAAGACCAGGAGCATGGCGAATCTCTTCAACATATATCATTCACCTCTTCGAGCGGAAAGGTCCTTCAGGGAAGGTCCGGGCCAGGAGGTATGCCCGGCCTCCCTGATGGGGCGAAATGATCCCACTCCCCATCCCGCCAATAGATCCATGCCTTGGGCGATGCATAAATCCCTATTTTTCATGTAGGGTTGATATTGGCAGTATCTAGATGATCTGTGAGGCTTCCCCTTCCCCTGCCGCACCATTGATAAAGGGGTAGGCAGCATAGGCCAGGGCTGTGAGGCCGTCCGCATATGGGCAAGGCCTCTCGAGGACGCGATCATAGACTAGCGAGGTCTGTCAAGTAATGGCCACCATCGAGGAACAGATAAAGAGCCTGGAAGAGGAGATCTTCAAGACCCAGAAGAACAAGGCTACTGAGCACCATATCGGCAAGCTGAAGGCGAAGATCGCCAAGCTGAAGGCCCAGGTCGAGCTAAACAAGATGAGGGGTGGGGGAGGCGGCAAACGCTACTTCGTCAAGAAGTCTGGCGATGCCACTGTAGCCCTGGTCGGCTTTCCGTCTGTGGGCAAGTCGAGCCTCTTGAACCTCCTAACCGACGCCCGGTCAGAGGTTGCAGCCTATCAGTTCACGACATTGGAGGTCATCCCGGGTATCATGGAGTATAGGGGGGCTAAGATCCAGATCTTGGATATGCCCGGCATCATCAAGGGAGCCTCAAAGGGCAAAGGAAGGGGAAGGGAGGTGATAACCGCTGCAAGGGCAGCTGACATCATCGTCCTCTTGGGGGATGTATTCAACTACCGCCTGGACATCCTGGAGCGGGAGCTC
This sequence comes from Methanotrichaceae archaeon, assembly GCA_016927425.1. Taxonomy (GTDB): domain Archaea; phylum Halobacteriota; class Methanosarcinia; order Methanotrichales; family Methanotrichaceae; genus JAFGMR01. The sequence goes on from JAFGMR010000010.1 coordinate 6,541, forward strand.
GAAGATGCGGCGATACGGCTGGACAGGGATCCACCCGATGTGCGTTTCGCCCCGGACAACAAGGGGGGCATACTCGTAAGAAGCACGGTCACCCTCACCAAGATGACTGAGAAGGAGATCGCAGAGATCGTTCGAGCGTATGGAATGGTGAACGGCACCGTCACCGTGAGGGAGGATATTGATCACGATGCCCTCGTCGATGCCCTGGCTGGGAATCGGGTCTACATCCCGAGCCTGGTCGTCATAAACAAGTTCGACCTCTCTTACAAAGGGGTTGAGGAGAAGATGGCAACTTCCCTCAAGCGGGACTACTTCAAGATCTCGGTTGCGAAGGATGAGGGAATCGAGGAGCTTAAAGAACTCATCTTCCGGCGGCTGGGCTTCATCCGAGTCTACCTGAAGCCCCAACACGGCAAGGCGGATCTCGAAGAGCCCCTGGTACTCCTGAATGGATCCACGGTTCGGTCGGTATGCGAGCACCTCCACAGGGACTTCGTCGACCTTTTTCGTTATGCCCATGTATGGGGACCCAGCGCAAAGCACCCCGGCCAATCCGTGGGACTTAACCACGAGCTCCTGGATGAGGATATACTCACAATAGTGCTCAGAAAATGATTACCGGCCGATGGATCCTTTTATATCCCGCGGCTCCAACCAAGTGAAGATGCGCCGAGAAGTCGTCCTAGTGGGACGGTCCAATGTGGGCAAGTCCACCCTTTTCAGGTCCCTTACTGGAAAGAATGTCAGGGTGGGGAAGAGGCCAGGCATCACGCTTGCCCCAACCGAGTTCCAGTTAGGACGGCTCATCTATGTGGATATGCCGGGCTATGGCTTCATGTTGCGCAGAGGCTCGGCCGAGCAGGAGAGGGTGAAGGACGTAATCGTCCGCTATATCGAGGAGCACAGCTCAACGATCCTCGTCGCTGTGGAGGTCATCGATGCCTCGTCCTTCTTGGAGATCGCCGACCGCTGGGAGAAGAGGGGAGAGGTGCCGGTCGAGGTCGAGATGTTCGGCTTTCTCGAAGAGCTCGGCCTCGATCCGGTGCTTGCCGCAAACAAGATGGATCGAATAGCTAATCCGGACCAGGCCCTGGACTGGATAGTTGATCGGCTTGGAATGCCCTCGCCTTGGACACAATGGTCGGATCGAGTGGCGCCCATATCCGCGAAGAGGGGCGAGATAGAGGCCCTCCAAGCGATCATACACGCCAGGTCCCAAAGCAGGTCGTGACCGCTCCTGCCAATGAATTGGCAGTCTTCCCCATAAAGGATCAAGAGGCCGCCTGGTATCAGGAGGCCTTCTGCAGTATGACGTTGTGGTAGGGATAGGGAATCTCTATGCCCTCGGCATCGAAGCTCTTCTTCACCGCCTCTCTTATCTCGCAGCCCGTTGAGAAGGCGTCGTCCCTATGGGGAACATGAAATGTGAGCCTCAGGTTGACGGCGAAGTCACCAAGCTCCGTGACCCTGATGTTGATCTCCTCATCCTTCATAACATAGGGATGATTCATCGCCTCGCGAAGGATGATGCTTCGAGCCTTATCGATATCGGCGGTGTAGGCAATCCCAATATCCACCGGCCATATCACCTCGGGGTCATTGATGCTCCAGTTGACGATGTTCTCCCGGCCCATGACGCTGTTTGGAACGATTATCCGCTTGAGGTCCCAGGTGCAGACCACGGTGTGCCTCAATGTAAGGTCCTCGATCTGGCCGTACTGTCCGTCGAAGTCCACGTAGTCGCCTATGCGAATCGGCTTGAATATGGCGATGAATATCCCCGATATTATGTTGGAGAGGGACTCCTGAGCGGCGAGGCCAATCGCAACTGTGGCGAGGCCGGCGCCTGCGAGCATGGCTGTCGCGAGGCTATGGAGCTGTGGTACCTGAAGGATCGCCGTGAGGATTCCGACTGTGTATACGAAGGCGACCAGAAGCCGGCGAGTGATGGTATGGAAGGTCTCGTCGACCACCTCCACCACCTCCGCTCCTCCTGCGCGCGAGATCTTGGGCAGATGCCTCTTCAGCATGGAGTCCACAAGCCGCGCCAGGTAGATCGTGATGAGAAGGATAAGCACGATGGAGATCGCGATCTTCATGATATCCCATAGGTTAGTGCCGATCGCTTCCTCCAATGAACGCTGGATGTATCGCCAGGAGAGGTAATCGGACACAGTGCTTGGAAGCGTCGACTCGGCCTGGCCTGTAAGCTGGGAAGGTAAACTGGGATTCTTAACGAGAATATCCGCCGCCATTCTATCGGAGCATCGGACCAATATGCTTAAGAGTTTTGTGGCTCATGGCACCTTACCTCCCCGTAGCTCCGTTGGACTGAGCTGGGGCAGGAGGAAGCTAATGGATCGGCATAAACTCCTCGTTCTGGCCGCCCTGGCCGTGATCATGGCAGCGGGAATTTCCTCCTCCGCTACTTATATCGTATCTTCAAAATATTTGACCGACTACTCCATCCAAAACGCCATAAAGGGGGCTCATGATGGGGATAGGATAATCGTGAAGAGCGGGGTCTATAGGGAGAACGTGAATGTGACCAAGCGGCTCATCCTGATAGGCGTGGATACCGGAGGAGGAATCCCAATTGTCGATGCCGGAGACAAGAGGAGCGCCATTACCCTCATGGCCGATGGCGTCTGGCTTCAGGGTTTTCATGCGACCAACTCAGGAAACGGTCTTTCAGATGCGGGCATCAAGGTCCTATCCAAGGAGAACCGCATCAGGGGAAATCAGGTCAGCAATAACTCCTATGGCATATACTTGGTTGGGGCTAGGGAGAATATGATCGTGGACAACCTGGCCAACAGGAACGACGTGGGAATCGCTCTCCAGGCTTCTTCAAACAACACCATCAGGGCAAATATGGCCAGGAATAACTCCTTTGGGGGATTCTTCCTGGGAAGCTCCCAGGACAATGCCGTCTCGGGCAATACAGCATGGCAAAACGCCTGGGTTGGGATATTCCTGAGCAACTCCACCTCCAACCTCGTGGATGGAAATAACGCGACCAAGAACGACAATCAGGGCATATGGCTTCTCGACTCATGCAACAACACGCTGCTGAGAAATACGGCTAAGGATAGCTACATATCCGGGATCCGCCTCTTGAACTCGCATTACAATGTGCTTACGAGTTGCGACAGCAGTGGCAGCCTGGATGGCCTCTGCCTGGAGACCTCTAATAACAACACCATATCCATGTGCAACATATCATGGACGTCCTATGGCATCTATCTGGACCAGTCCCGAGATAACAAGATCTTCCTCAACAACCTGGTCAAGAATATATACGACGTCTACTCGTGGAACTCCACCAACGTTTGGAACACGACGAGGCCTAGGACCTATCATTACGTGGGATCCATATTCTGGGACTACCTGGGCAACTATTGGGACGATTATTCCGGCTCCGATAAATTCGGGTCGGGCGTTGGGAACACTACTTACTTCAGGGACAAGGTCGTCGACTTCAGGCCCTTGATATCGCCGTTCCAGAACTATAGGCTACTCCGATGATTCGAGGGAAAAACGGTCCAGTATCTCCCTTTCCCTCATTATGGGGATGTCCAAGCCCTCCAGAATGCCTTCGAGACGTCTCCTCTGGGCTGAGCGAAGGGAACGTCGGTCCAGGTAGGCAAAGGTTGCATTGGATCTTCGGCGCGCCAGGTCCACGGACTCGATCTCAAGGGAATCGACCTGGTAGTTGGAGAATAGATGGCCAAACGCGATTGCCGAGTCCATCATAAGCCGAGTCTGCCTGTGCATATAGTGGCCTCCGCCAAACCCCAGGAAGACAGGGAGATCGATGAATTGCAGCCCAAGGATGGCCTTTGCAACCGCTCTGCCCGCGGGCGCGTGGGACCAAAGGCTTGCGGAGGAGCCGATCTCGGCGAAGAAGCAAGGTATGTTCATGTCGCCGGGGCCATGATGTGTCGCCTCGGCTGAGATCTGCAGGTCAACGGGTGCATCTTTCATCAAGTTCAGCAGGTAGGACCTAAGCGCCGAGGGAGCAGCTGCCGAGAGCGCCGGACTCTCATCGATGGTCCCGGGGAAATGCCCCCCAAGCCATGGGATCTCCTTTTGGGCCTTATGCCTGCATGCGAATACGACGAGGTCGGGATGTAGCCCCATCCTCGAAAGCATGTTTTCGAGGCTTGATGCAGAAGGGAGATCCTCATCCAATCTCACCAGGCGAAGATTGCGATATGCGAGGAAGCCTTCCCCTTGGCTCCAGGCGGCCATCTCCAATAGACGCAAAGCTATATTGGTGCTAGCCGGATCGACTGTGGAAGAGAGGATTGCGACCTCTCTTGTCATATCTCTTTCTCTATTCCGAGCATCCCAGCAACCATGGGGGCGTAATCCCTCTTGCTCTCCACGATCATATCGAGGGGCATGATCATGAGCATGGGCGGGTCGTCGATGAGGGCCATCTCCGCAAGCGTTCTGATCTCGCTATTCACCTTCTTCTTGAGGTCGGTGTAGTTCTCCGAGAGGAATGCCCCAAATGCCTCTCCTCGTTGCAGGTAGGTGAAGAGGGGCGCGCCCATTCGCCGCAGGGAGGCGTGTACCATCTCCTGTTCCTCCCAGCTCACCCCCCTTCCGAGCTCCAGACGATAGAAGGTGATGAGTTCGCAACAGATCTTCTGCCAATCGATGTTGGCCTCGCGAGTCAAGAGCCCATTCTGAAAGAACTTCGTCCTTTTTCCGGATATGGTAGGCCGGGATATTCCTGTCCTGCGCGATAGTTCCAGGTCTGAGAGCATGGGGTACTTGACGAAGGCATAGAGCGTCAGCTTGTCCTTATCGGTCAGCTTCATATCCTCGAGCTGAGAGGAACTCTCCGATATCAGCTCCTGGGGAAGGTCTGGCCGGTCGAGCTCGAATATCCTGTTCACCGCAACCGCGGCGTCTGCGGAATGGCTGGTGGAGGAGAAGGGATAGTGAGAGCATATTACGTCGTCTATGAACCCTTTCTGTGCGTACTCATCTATGAGGGGGTCGAAGCTGCTCTTGAAGTCGCTGAGCGATCTCGAGTAAACCATGGAGAATGAGTCCGTGTCGGTGGCTGTATGGAAAACGCAGTTGGGGTGGCCGATCCACTCCAGGAGTGCCTCAGACTCGCTTCGGACCTCGATGGGGGCGGTTGGGCTGAACTTCGCGAAGATCGAGGTCAGTATCTCCCCTCCCACGGTGATCCCCGAGGGCACGTTCATCAATCGGATCAGTTGCCAGTCGCGGAATTTTCTCTTGCTCTTGAAAATTGTTGATCGATCCACGTCTATTCTCGTGGCAAGATCGATATCGCTGAGCCCTGGATACCTGGCAAGGCCGTAAAGCACCAATCTCTCCTTGGAGGTAAGCTTTAGCTGCATCAATGTTATTTAACTCTTTTAAGTATTTATAGATTGCCTTTTTTGGGACTTGCCAGCATCTTGGTTCTGCAGAGATTCTGTAGAATTGATTCCTTTTTAGCAAGGCAGAGTCTTGATAGCCCTGACAATCCCTCTCACATCCGTCCTCTGCGACTTCCTTCGGCGTGAACGGCCCTGCCGAGGCCTTCCAGTGTTACGTAATTCCTTTCTGGTATGGAGAATGGATGATCATGGCCTGGGACCACCAGGTCTGCCATGTTCGCGATTCGATGAAGGCTCTCCATGGCAAGCCTCCTGTCCACATGGATTCGGGGAGGCAGGTCCTTTAGGAAATTATCCATGGTGGGCAATGCGTCTCCGGCGATCACCGACCGGATACTTGAATGGCAGACGACGGAGATGCTGTCCATCGTGTGTCCCGGAGTTGCCGCTATTCGCACACCTGGAGCGATTCCCAGGCCATCGAGATCTGCGCCATGGAGCCATCGCGCGCTAGTGAATAGGTGGTTGTTGCCTGTATGGTCAGAGTGTTGGTGGGTGTTTACTAAGATCTGTATATCTTCGGGCACGATCCCGATTTTATCCAGGCCGGAGAGGATAGCCTTCTCCTCCCCGGCAAGGCCCGAGTCCACAAGGATATGGGTCGGGCCTGACTCGATCAGGGTGACCGTCGAGCGAGCCTCCAGGATCTCGCCGGAGTCGTCCCTTTGAAGCGATCCGGGCTTTACCACCCACAAGCACAGATCCCGGCCAACGGTTGCTGGCATCATCTCTCGATCGCCTAAAGCGCGGCGAGCATTCGCCCTATCTCGGGGCATTCGCCCTACTCCCTACCTATTCCTATACATCTGCAGCTTCTGGCAGAGCCGCTCGACCTGCTCGACGGCCGTTCCAATGTAGAGATGGGGATCGAGGAGCTTTTCGATCTCCTCCGGCGACAGATATCGGGCAACCGTTGGCTCCTCGCAGAGGACAAGGGCTAGCTCCTTCTTCTCCTCAAATGCCCTCATCGAGGCCTGTCTCATGATCTCATGAGCCTGCTGGCGGCCGACCCCTCGCTTCGCAAGCTCCACCATCACAGCCTCGGCCATGTTCAGGCCTTTCATCATCATCAGGTTCCTCTCGATATTGTCGTTTCGAAGCCGCAGTCCCTCGAGCACCCTTGCGGCAAGCGCGAGCAGGTGATCGGTCATGATGAATGACTCGGGGAATAGCACCCTCTCACAAGAGGAGTTGGTAAGGTCTCTCTCGTCCCAGAGGGGGATGTTGGCCATGGCGGGCTCCATCATGGCCCTCACAACGCGGGCAAGGCCGCAAACCTGCTCTGCCTTGATGGGATTTCTCTTGTGAGGCATCGTGGATGATCCCACTTGCTTCTTGCCAAAGCCCTCCTCCACCTCGGCGATCTCGCTTCTCTGCAGGCTTCTAATCTCCAGGCAGATCTTGTCCAGGGTCGTTGAGACAAGGCCCATCCAACAGATCATCTCGGCGTGGCGGTCCCTCTGAATGACTTGGTTGGAGACGTCCACCGAGTTGAGCTTCAGGATCTCCATCACCCGGGCCTGGATCTCGATCCCCTTCTTCCCGAAGGCTGCCTGGGTGCCGACAGCCCCGCTCACCTTGCCGACGGCTGCCCGGGGGCGGAGCTGCTCCAGCCGTTCGATATGGCGGGCAACCTCTGATGCCCAGATGGCATAGCGAAGCCCGTAGGTTGTGGGAACAGCGATCTGGCCGTGTGTCCTTCCGGCGCAGACGAGATCCTTGTATTTCAAAGCATTATCGAGGAGGATTGCGAGGAGGCGGCGCAGCTTCGAGTCGAGGACGTCGAGGGAGGCCTTGATCTGTAGGCCGGTTGCCGTGTCCAGTATGTCGTTCGATGTCGCCCCGAGGTGGATCCATTCGCCGTACTCGGTCTCCTCGGCTAGCGCGAGGACCACAGCCATCATGTCGTGGCCGATCTCGGCCTCTATCTCCTTTGCCCTCTCCGGCCGAGCCTTTAGGGCGGCTTCGGCAATGCCCGCCGCAGCGCCAGCGGGGATCAGCCCTACCTCCTCCTCCGCCCGTGCGAGGGCTGCCTCCACCTGGAAGAGGCAGCGCAACCGATAGTCCTCCTCCCAGAGAGCCTTCATCTCCGGTGTGCCGTACCTGTATTCGATTGGGTGAATTGCCATGGTCATTTCAAAGGCGGAATGGTTGAAGGAGGTTTTGGTCGTGAGAGGGATGATGGTCATCCGTTGCATTGCTTTCCCTTCGCATCGATCAAGTTTATAGGGGATGGAGGCTATTAGAGGTATCATGATGAGGCTTTTAGCCTTCGTTTCGGGGAAGGTTCAGAGAGCAGGCTACCGTGCAAGAATTGTTTCCTTGGCAAAGGCACTTGATCTAACAGGTACAGTTCAGAACCTTGAAGATGGCAGGGTAAAGGTCCTTGCTGAAGGCGATGAAGCAGACCTCTGGCGACTTCAGAAAGGCCTAAAAGTTAAAAACCACATCATCGATGTAACAAGCGTTGAAGCTAGCTATTCTCAGGCAAGCGGCGATTACGAGGACTTTTTCAAGCTGGTAGGATCGGGAGAGACCGATGAGCGGCTGGATACCGGAATCGAGTATCTCAAGAAACTGATAGTCGTCAACGAGAAGGGCTTTCAAACACTTGGGGAAAAGGTCGACTGTGTCGGGGGGAAGGTCGTAGAGGTTGGCCGAAAGGTCGACTGTGTTGGGGAGAAGGTGGCAGAGGTTGGCCGAAA
>JAFGMR010000057.1 GCA_016927425.1 Methanotrichaceae archaeon
CCTCGGCACGAAGCTTTCCTGTAATATTAGCCATGAACCAGGAAAACCCGGTCCCAAGCTCTCCCCCCATCCCCCTTTCCTTTATATCCTCGACAATCCGCTCGGTCCAGCGATCCAATAACCCTTCCAGATCCTTACTAAAGAGAACTCCGGCATCGTGGGCAGTTTTAAATATCTCCGCAGCTATGACGAGTAGTATGTCGGTGTACTCCACATCATAGAGGTTCAGCTTCTCTTTGATAGAGAAAGGCACGACGAGAAGATCCCCCTCCAAAGATACGGCCAGTCGGTTTAACTCGGTGCTCTTGCCGTTTCCCCTGCTTCCAACCAAGAGGTACTTCAGAGGCTTCTTGCTTTTCCGAAGAGCATTTCCGATCCTATCGATGGGACTCTCCCTCTTCACATAATACTCATTCAGCTTCTCCCCCTTTAGCGCCTCCTGGGGATCGAAGATATCATAGACGTCAGATAGCTCCCTTGCCTTCACTCCCCCCCCCTCCAGATGCTAGCTCCTCCACCCTCCCGGCCACCGCAGCCGCAACATCCGCGGTCCCACACCGCCCGCCGAGATCCGGTGTCCGATACCCGCGCCGAAGTGCCCAGATGACGGCTTCATCGATCGTCCTCGCCCTCTCATCATCGCCGAGCCAGTCGAGCATCATCGCCGCGCTTCGTATGGCGCCAACCGGATTTGCGATGCCGCGGCCTGCGATGTCGGGCGCGCTTCCGTGGATCGGCTCGAAGAGGGCGTGGGAGTCGCCGAAGTTAGCGCTTGCGCAAAGCCCCAGGCTTCCAGAAACCCCTGCAGCTAGATCGCTCAATATGTCCCCAAAGAGGTTCGTTGCAACCATGATCTTGAAGCGGCGGGGATCTTTCACCATGTTGTATGCGGCAGCATCGACGAGCATATCCTCGTGTTCAACGCCTGCAGCCCCCGCAACCTCGCGGCAGGTTCGAAGGAAGAGAATGTCGCTTTTAAGGACGTTTGACTTATGCACGATCGTGAGCTTGCGGCCCTTGGCAAGCCTGCAGGCAGCCTCTGCTATCCGCTTTGACCCCATTCGTGTGATCACGCGCAGCGTCGTCGACCTGTCCGCCCCTATCTCCTCGACTCCAGAGTAGAGCCCCTCGGTGTTCTCCCTGACGATTAAAAGGTCCATTCCGGCGTCCTGGAAGGGCCTTATGTTGGCATAGAGGTCGAGGCCCTTTCGGATGGCCAAGAGCACGCTTCTGTAGCTGGGATCAGACGGCGTTGTAATCGCACCGAAGAGGACTCCTCGGCACTCCCCCATCGCCTCCAGATCCTCCGGTGCCATGGCTAATCCCGTCCTCTTCCAGCGGCCGTATCCGACCTCGACAGGAACGAGGTCGAGCTCTGCCCCGGCTGCCTCCAGGACGGCAAGAGCGCTCTCGATTACCTCCGGGCCAATGCCATCTCCCTTCACGAGGGCAATTCGCGGTCTAGCTCCCCCTTCAGACATCTTATCGCCTCATATATCTGAGGGGCTCCGTCCCCCCAATGAACGAGAACGCCTGTATGACCGTCGATCCTCGTCAATCCGCGGCGCTCTGAGCGACAACAGCGGGTGACAAACGGCCCCTTAGGCCGGAGATCGGGGTGCGAGACTGGGCAGGTGTTGATGAACCTATGATTCTTACCCGGATAGGCGGCCCGAAAGACCTCCCTCGATATCTCGCAGCCCACTATCAGGGGGTCTTCTACATCCACCCTATCCGAGTCCAATGACTTGCCAAGCCCGGATGCCGTGCAGGGATAGTAGACATCATCGCCCCAGTACTGGCTCAAGTCCAGTACGCGGCTTGAGAAACGCATGGCAAGGTCCCCTATCATGCCGGATGCCTTCAGGCCATCGATCGTCTGGACGAGCCAGGAGGGCTCGGGCGGGACGACGTCGAGTATCTCGACATCGGTTATCGCCTTTAGATCCGGCTCGTATACGAATGTCAGGTGCTCATCCACTCCCCGAAAGACGACGGCCTTCACTTCATCGCCGCAGAACCTGGAGGCCCACTCGATCAGCGCTGCCCTGTCCCTTGTGTCCACGGGAAATGGATTGTATAACACCTCGCCAGGCGCGGCAAGGAGCTCGTTGGAGCGCGAAGCACGCAGAAAGCCCGCCTCCTTCGCAGGCTCGACCGCGTAGATGGAAGGCTCCTCCTCTAGCACTATGATGTAGCGGGTGGAAAAGTAGATGGGGTCATCGCGTCTGACCTCCCTGGTCGTTCCTACCTCCCTGTAATCCAAGGGAAAGATCAAGGCGATCTCCCCATGCCGTCCTCGTCTCCGTGAGAGGCCGCAGCCTCTAGCCTCCTGTGAGCGACGAGCCCCCCGTGCTGAAGGATATCGAGGAGGAAAGCAGGAATTTTCGTCCCCTGGAAGGATCTCTCGCCCACGTTCACAAGCCCCCGGGAGAGGTCCACCTCAACGATATCTCCCTCCTTGCAGTCCACATCCGCCTCGACAACGGCGAGGCCGACGTTGATCGCGTTTCTAAAGAATATGCGGGCAAATGACCGGGCAACGATGCATGAGATGCCTGCCTCCCGCAAGGCAAGCGGCGCCTGCTCTCGCGAGGATCCGCAGCCGAAGTTCCTTCCTGCCACTATCAGATCGCCTCGACCAACCTTTGAAGCGAACTCGGAATCCAGCCCCTCCATGACATGGTCCGCCAGAAGGCGTAAGTCCTTCGTTCTCAGGTACTTCCCAGGTATTATCACGTCCGTATCCACATCGTCGCCGAACAACCACGCCCTGCCCCTTATCATGGATCCAGGTAGGAATCCATCGATAATATCCTTTTCCAGCGACAAGGCCTTTTCGGCGACAAAAGGGTTTATAGCACCGGGGCCAGAGGTAAAATGGCTTGGAGGTGATCTGGCTGCTTGAGATCGATGGACTTTGGGTCAGCATAGGGGGCAAGAGGGTCTTGAAAGACGTCAACCTGAAGGTGGGGCAGGGGGAGACCCATGCCCTCTTCGGGCCAAACGGCTGCGGGAAGACGACGCTTCTAAACACCATCGCCGGAATCCCGCGCTACGTTGTGGAGGACGGCCAAATACGGTTCAAAGGGCAGGATATTACAGAGATGCCCATGAACGAGAGGGCCCAGCTGGGCTTAGGAATTGCCTTCCAGCACCCGCCCACCATCAGGGGGCTCAAGGTGCGGGACCTGATTAAGCTCTGTAATCCAAAGGCCGATGCCGCATGGATTCTCAACGAGCTCGACTTCGCGGAGTTCGCCGATCGAGAGGTGAACAAGGGATTCTCGGGCGGCGAGGTGAAGAGGTCTGAGATGGTCCAGCTCATGGCGCAGGGGCCGGACTTCGTCATGCTCGACGAACCGGACTCGGGCGTCGACCTGGAGAACATCAAGGTGATCGGCAAAGCGATAAATATGCTGACCCAGAAGGACCAGCGTCCCAGCACGAGGACCAAGTCGGGGATCATCATCACCCACTTCGGCCATATCCTGGACTATATATCGACTGACAAGGCCCATGTGATGATAGAAGGGACCGTGGTATGCTCCGGTGGCCCCATGGAGATCCTAGAGCAGATAAAGGCTAACGGCTACGAGGGGTGTGTGGAGTGTCTATGTCCGGCCTAGAGAAGAGGGCCGAGAAGGCCAGGGATAAGAGGGCGGCTCTCGGAACCGATATCGACCTCGAGAGCTACGAGTCGGAGGCGAAATCACACGGCGAGATGGACTCGCTTGAAGGCCTCCCAAGCGAGGTCGAGCAGGCAGCACTTGCAGCCGGCGTGAGCCTAGGCGGCGAGACCTCGGGCGACTACCTCCAGATGGACCAGTCGCCGGTCCTCCAGTCGGCCGCGATGGAGGGAATCGAGCTTCTCGACATTGCATCCGCCCTTGAGAAGCACAGCTACCTCAAGGACTACTACTGGAAGCTCGTCCCAATCGACATGGACAAGTTCACGGCCGACGTGGGCCTCCACCCTCCCGCGGGATACTTCATCAGGGCAAAGCCGAACACAACGACGGTCTTTCCCCTCAAGGCCTGCCTCTACATGGGAGGCGGCGGAAGCCGGCAGAGGGTGCATAACGTAGTCATTGCCGAGGAGAACAGCAGCCTCCATATCATAACAGGCTGCACAACGCCGGCTCATGCAGGCCGGGGGCTTCACCTCGGCGTATCCGAGGTCTACGTCAAGAGAGGGGCTCATGTGAGCTTTACCATGGTCCACAACTGGGGCGAGGAGGTGGAGGTGAGGCCTCGCGGCGCAAGTTACGTCGAGGCTGGCGGATCGATCTCCGAGAACTACATCACGCTCAGCCCCGTAAAGAGCCTTCAGGCCTTCCCGACAGCAACCCTTGCAGGCGAGGGGGCAAAGGCGAGCTTCAACACCATCATGTACTCCAGCCGGGGAAAGATCGATATCGGCAACCAGACCCTGCTCGAGGCCCCAAAGGCAAGCGCTGAATCGATATCGCGAGTCGTCTCGACCGGCGGCGAGATAATCAACCGCGGTCGGATGGTTGGAAAGGTGCCGGATATCAAGGCCCACCTGGAGTGCGTAGGCCTGATCCTGACCGATAAAGGGCGGATCTACTCGATCCCTGAGCTTGACGGCTGGTGCGGCGGGCTCGACATGTCCCACGAGGCAGCTGTCGGCAAGATCTCCCAGGAGGAGCTTGAGTACCTCATGGCCCGGGGGCTTCCGGTCGACGAGGCCACGCGCGTTATCGTGCGCGGCTTCCTCGACGTGGAGATCAAGGGGCTTCCTCCGGCGCTTAAGGAGGAGATGCAGAAGATCACCAAGCTCGAGGAGATCCACGGGGGGAGCTGAAGGCTCCCTTCACCGCTATTTTAACGGGGGATCGAGCCGCGGGTGCCGGGAGGCCATCGCATCGGGATGAACTTTGAGATGAACCGGCGTCTATTTATATGTTGGTTCGGATTTTTATCGATTAAAACACCTGGGACCTTATCTTGAAGGCAAGGAACTGTAGAGTCCTGTAGAGTCCCGAAAGCTATTTATACTATTAATGACTACATATATGTTTGCCGCGTCTTGTGTTGATGGCGTGGGCTGGCGCTTCGATGAAGGCCTTTGGCAACTGGGAGGTGCGCGCCCTTAGGTGGGCGGCGTATTCGCGTTTGGCTCCTAGACCAGAAGGAATCGATTGCGCCCGGCGTAGCTTGGATGGATAGGCCTGTAAGATGCACGCCCTGATAGGCGTAGCACGCCGACCATCGGCTGATAAGCCCGGGGGAAGGCCCACAGGATCCAGGGACGCGGCACCACCAGGTCGTGTGGCCGAGGAGCAAAGTCCACCGCATATCGGCGGTCGGCTCTCGTTTGTGAGGCGCTGTGCGGAACTCCGGCGCAAAACTCTCGGCCCCCTCCTGATAAGGGTGCAGGGTGGGATTGGACGTCTAGTTACGGTCGCATCCCCATAAAAAGGGGCTCTGTGGTATAGCGTCTTCTCACCTTCTGCATATCCTGCAGCTCTTTTGATCTTCACTATTCATATCACGCTATATCTATTAGGCTTCCGGAGCTCGCCGGTCGTGGTTCTGAAATAGGTTGCAGTTTCTATATCCCCGTCTATAGCTCGTGATCTCAAGTAAAATTTCATATTAGTAGGACCCAACCCCTAAGGCACAAAGCCACAAAGGACGCACAAAGAGCAGATATAACGTATTAGTCTTTGTGAATTTGTGTCTTTGTGGTGAACGTCCTTAAGCCCTGGTATTAATTGTCACTTGGAGCCAAGTTTTGACCTGAGATCCTATTCAGGAGATCCATCTGTTGCTGATCGTTATCCCACTTGGGTGGCAATCGTTATCACTCTCATCAATACCGGAGAAATTCCAACCAACTCCGAGTTCACGACCAGCTCGCCTCAGGCGGACGATAAAGGTTAAATGACCTATCTCCATCTACGATCTTCGAGAGGATTGGCTATGGATAGGTACGAACAGGTGACCGAGCTTGCGCGAAGGAGGGGCATTATGTGGCCGGCCTTCGAGCTGTACGGCGGCGCTGCGGGCTTCTACGACTACGGCCCCCTCGGAGCGCTGCTCAAGAGGAAGATCGAGGATACCTGGAGGCGGTTCTTCGTCATCGGAGAGGGCTTCGCCGAGATCGAGGCCCCGACCATCGGTGTTGAGGGAATCTTCGCAGCATCTGGCCACCTGAGCGGATTCTCCGATCCTTTGACCGAGTGCCAGGAGTGCAAAGAGGTCTACAGGGCAGACCACCTGATAAAGCATATCGTGGAGGTGCCAGACGCCCTCTCCAACGAGGAGATAGGCAGAATCATCCATGAGAACGATATCTTCTGCCCCGAGTGCGGAGGAGAACTCTCCGAGATCTACGAGTTCAACCTCATGTTCAAGACGACCATAGGCCCTGGGTCGACCCATCCCGGGTACCTGCGCCCGGAGACGGCACAGGGCATGTTCATCAACTTCCCGAGGCTTCTTCGCTACTTCAGGGATGCGCTTCCCTTCGGCGCGGTACAGATCGGAAAGTCGTACAGAAACGAGATCTCGCCGCGACAAGGTGTGATCCGCCTGCGCGAGTTCACCCAGGCCGAGGCCGAGGTCTTCATCGATCCTCGCGATAAGACGCACCCGCGCTTTCCCGAGGTAAGCGACCTTACGCTTAGGCTCTACTCCCAGGAGGCGCAGGAGAGGGGCGTAATCGATGAGATGACGCTAGAAGACGCGGTGAAGCGCGGTATAATCGCCCATCAGATGCTCGCCTACTACGTTGCTCGCACCTACCAGTTCCTCATGGCCGTGGGCGTTGCGCCGGAGAGGATGCGATTTCGGCAGCACAAGGCGGACGAGATGGCACATTACGCGGCAGACTGCTGGGACGCCGAGGTCCTCCTCGAGCGGCTGGGCTGGATCGAGATAGTTGGAATTGCTGACCGAACCGATTACGATCTGAAGTCTCACATGACCCATAGCCAGGCCAAGCTCACGGTCTTCGTACCCTATGCCGAGCCCAAGCTTCGCCAGAGGCTGGTTGTCAAGCCCGATATGAAGGCGCTCGGCCCCCGGTTCAAGGGGAAGGCCAAGGCCGTCGCCGAAGCCCTCAAGTCGCTCGATGAAGAGGGGCTGAAGGGCGACGTGATATGCGTCGTCGTGGAGGGCGAGACCGTGACGATCGAGAGGGATCTCGTATCCTTCGAGGTGGTGGAAGAGGCGATCCGCGGCGAGGAGGTGATCCCCCACGTCATAGAGCCGTCCTTTGGGATCGACCGGATCATCTACACCGTGCTCGACCACTCGTACAGCCAGGAGGAGGTCGATGGGGAGAGCCGGGCCGTTTTGCGGTTCATACCGGCCATGGCACCGCTGCAGGTGGCAGTCTTGCCCCTCATGGACCGGCCAGAGCTCGCTCAGCCGGCCGAGGCCTTGTTGCAGGCCTTCCGGCGGGAGGGCATCATGGCCGAGTACGACACCTCAGGGAGCATTGGGAGGAGGTACAGGCGAAACGATGAGGTCGGAACCCCCTTCTGCGTCACAATCGATTACGAGACGATCGAGGAGGCGACGGTCACCATCAGAGACCGCGACTCCATGGGCCAGGTGAGGGTTCCCAAGGAGTCAGTCGTCGAGATCGTTTCAGCCCTCGTCAAGGGAGAGGTCGAGTTCCTGGATGCCGGCAGGCCCGAGGAATCGACCTAGGACCTCAGACATGCGCTAGAGGTGGGCGTAGTGATCGCCTGGAACGCCGGCTGGAAGCTCTCCCTTCGCCAGGAGATCCGCAGGAAGTCGATACACCTAACCGGCCTTTCCGTCCCCGCTGGCATCGTCCTCTTCGGCGAGGCCGCAACCGCCGCCCTGATAGCGCTAGCCCTCGTCGTTGCCCTCATCCTCGAGGCCCTGAGGCTGAGAGGGCGTATCCGCCTCCCGGAGGTGAGGGCCCGGGAGAAGGATCGGGTTGCGGGCTACTTTTACTACATCCTGGGAAGCCTCGTCACCGTTATCGCCTTTCCAGCGACGGTTGCAATATGCGCCATGCTCATGCTCTCCCTGGGAGATGCCGCAAGCGGCCTTTTAGGCTCAGTCCTTCGAGGAAGCGACGTTAGAGGTGGGGGGCCTTGGCGGATCAAGCCCTTTCCGATCGTCGCCGGGATGTTCCTCGCATGCTTTGCAATAGGCGCCCTCTCCTCCAGATATACCATGATCCCATGGCCGATATATGCGGCAGGAGCTGCGGGAGCGACGATTGCTGACTCCGTCCCACTCTTCCTCGGGAGATTGCCGATTGACGACAACCTGACCATACCCATCTATGCCGGGACGGCGATGGCTCTCGCCGCGATGGTCATCTGATTGGAAAGGTTTTTTAACGAAGGACTCGTAGACGCGAGCGGAAAGGAGGTATGGTATGAATATTATTCTGCTAGGTCCGCCCGGATCGGGCAAGGGTACTCAAGCCAAGATGATCGCCGACAAGTACAGCGTCCGCCACATCTCTACAGGGGATATCCTTCGTGAGAACGTCCGGAACAACACACCCTTGGGAGTGGAGGCAAAGAAGTTCATGGACGCCGGCCAATTGGTTCCCGACAGCCTGCTCATAGACATCGTCAAGGACCGTCTGGCCAAGCCAGACGTGCAGGGCGGCTACATGCTCGACGGATACCCGCGGACCATACCCCAGGCAGAGGCCCTGGACAAGATTCTGCCTTCCTTGAAGCAGAAGATCGACGTGGTCCTGAATATCGACGTCCCCGACAATGAGCTCGTGCGGCGCCTAAGCGGCCGAAGGATGTGCAAGTGCGGCCGCAGCTACCACGTCGCGTTCAACCCCCCAAAGGTGGAGGGCAAGTGCGACGAATGCGGCGGGGATCTCTACCACAGGGACGACGATAAGGAGGCGGCCATCCTCAACCGGCTCGAGGTCTACAAGCAACAGACCCAGCCTTTGATCGACTACTTCAACAAGCAGGGCATAATCGCCAACATCAATGGCGCAGCCGAGATCCCCAAGATCTTCGAGGAGATCTCTGCAACCCTGAACAAGTTCTAAGCCCCCCATCAAGGGGGATCTCTTTTTATCCATGAGGGCATTTCGCGGCCCATGATAATCGTCTACTCATTAGGTGGCTCAATCCTAGCAGGCCAAGACCCAGAGAGCTTGCGAGGCTATGGAAAAGTTCTATTGGAGATCGCTAAAGAGCATCAGGTCTACGTCGTTGTCGGCGGCGGAAGGATCGCCCGGGAGTACATCGAGAAGGCTCGCGCGCTCGGCGCAAGCGAGGCCTTCTGCGACAGCATTGGAATAGAGGCAACGAGGCTCAATGCCCTCCTGCTAGTCGCAGCCTTGGAGGGCAAGGCGCCCCTGGAGATCCCCTGCTCCTATCAGAAGGCCCTTCTGGCAGCCAGGCTACATCGCTTGGTCGTGATGGGCGGGCTCTATCCTGGGCAGACTACCGATGCCGTCTCCGCGATGCTTGCGGAGTACGCTTCTGCGGACCGCCTGATCATAGCAACATCCGTAGACGGCGTATACACATCAGATCCCGAGACCGACCCGTCCGCGAAGAGGATCGAGAGGATGACGCCAGCCGAGCTCGTGCTAATAACCAACAGGACTGAGCTGAAGGCCGGATCGCGCTCCCCAGTCGATCCCCTGGCGGCAAAGATCATAGAGAGGAGCGTAATACCGACAGCGATAGTGCTTGGAAAGGAGATAGCGAACCTGAAAAAGGCGATCTCATCTTCCCATACGGGAACTGAGATCGGGATCTAGCCGTCCCTCCAATCGAGCTGTCAATAAGAGAACGACACTCGGAGTCGACATTCTTTGAGTGATCAGCCGAGCGATGGAGGCAAAGGGGAGATCCCCTCCCGCCTCCAGTGCCGGTGAAGGTCGCAAGTCCAATCGAACGAAGCTGGAAGACGACCTTAATCCAGGACACTAGTCCGGCGTCAGCGACTTCATCAGGTCCTCTGGTGAGATTATCCCCCATGGCACCCCATTTTCGGTGACAACGACCTGGTTTATCCCGGCCCTAGCCAGGATATTTATGGCCTCGTATATCAGCTCCTCGGACTCCATGGAGAGGTAGCTCCGATTCATGATCTCCTTTACGCCCACGTCAATCCTGCCATCGGCCACAGCCCTTGCGATATCCGTTAGGTTAACGAGGCCCGGGGGATTCCCCTCCACGAGGGCATCCATCACGCCATTGTGCACCAAGATTCGTGATGCCTCCCTCAGGCTTGTTTCGAGAGGTATGCGAACAGCCCTTCTGGCTACATCCTTGACAGGGATGCGGGGGACGGAGATCATCTCATCCACATGGAAGATGAGCTGGCTCATGGTGTCGTCCCTGCCTGTGACACTGCCCCTGATGTAGAGCCTGTTGACCGGGGTGGGCCCAACCTCGATCACGTCGCCTATGTTGAACTCCCTGATGTTGCCCGTTATGCGCACGACACCACCACAGGCGTCCTGCTGCATGACCTTGTTGAAGATGATCTCATTCGCCGAGGTCCCCTCAACCATGACACCGTTTCGTACCACCGCCACCTCGACGGTCTTGCCGCTGGTATCCAGGTTCATGGCCTCATAGGCTCCCCCGGTGGCCTTGTATCCGCCCTTGGGCCCGGGGACTCCTTCTACTAGGTTGAGGGCCTTGAGGGATTGCATCTGGTTCCTAATCGTTCCTGGATTGCGATCGATCAGCTCGGCGATCTCCTCGCCCTTGACCGCTCGCCCATCCTTGCGATGAATATTGATCAACGCAGTCAGTATGTCCCTTTGTACAGATGTGAGCTCCATGTAGATTCGGCTATTCGTCACCATAATTTCCTATATAGACTTGTTCCTCACAAGATGGAGCAGATCGGCCATATAGTCCAATATAGGACGTCATTGACCATAAAAGCCAGGCTTTGACACTCTTTAGCACACAATCAAGATCGACGAGGGCTCAACGCTTAGATAGGCCCCCTCATAGGGCACGCCCTCTTTCCCCCATAGGGCAGACGCCCCATACGCCTCCATATATCCTTGAGGGGCTCGTCCAGGGCGTTGCCCTCCGACCTTGGAAGGCAAGCGCAGGGGTAGACCTCACCCGTTGGGGTGATATGCATCCAGCTTCTTCCCGCAAAGCAGCCCATGCGGTCGAACGCCTCGGGGACGGAGAATATGCGCGGCGGCGGAGCCCCATCCAAGAATCTCCGGAGAGCCGCGTGATCGGCCCTCGTGAGAGCGACATCCTCTCGCCCGGCCCACCGCCCTGTTGGCACAACCTCGAAGAGGGTAAGCTCGTGAGCGCCGACCTTCCGGCAGAGCTCGTGGAGCTCCCGGAGGAGATCCATGTTCTCCCTCCTGAGAACGACGTAGAGGTCGACCAGAAGCCCAGCCCGAAGCGAGCTCTCAACGGCAGCCATGGCGTCGTCGTATGCGCCCGCCCTCCCGCGCATGGCGTCGTGCTCGCAAGGTCGGGGGCTGTCTAGGCTCACGTTCACCGCATAGAGCCCGGCCCCCTTCAGCTCGCGGGCAAGGGCGAAGGAGAACCCAGCCCCGGAGGTGAAGAGCGTGGCGCAAGCCCTCGAGTCAACCGCGGACACTAGCTTGGGAAGCTCCTTATACAGGGCAGGCTCGCCCCCATCGAAGATCACGAGCGTCGTCCCCAGGTCAAGGGCTTGATCGATGAGCCCTGTAACCTGGGGCACTGTGAGCTTCATTCGTCTGCCGCTGTCTGGAAGGGCGCAGTGCTGGCAGCGATTGGGACACTCCTCGGTAATCGAGATCGTGATCTGGTCAGGGGTCCTGATCCCGAACGCCGCCTTCAGCTGGCTCTTGACAAAACGGCTGAATGCCCGGCTCGGGATGGGCGGAAACCAGGTCGAAAGGCAGAGCTCTTCCCCTGCCAAGGCAGGGATCTGCCCATCCACCATATCGAGTGAGGACCGGACCTTTGGGAGGAAGGAGAAGGGCCCGCGCGCCTTCGTCTTGATCCTTCCGCCCTCCAGGCGGGCCGAGACATCGAGCAGCGAATGGCTGAAGAGGGGATATGTGGTCATGCTCGATAGACGAGATCCGGCTCGAATATCTTCTCCCCCACGAGAACGCCCTCGAGGTTTCTGTAGAAGCAGGAACGATATCCCATATGGCAGGCTCCACCCTTCTGCTCGACCTTGAGGAGGATCGCATCCTCGTCGCAGTCAATCCTGATCTCCTTTACCAGCTGCTCATGTCCTGAAGACTCGCCCTTCAGCCAAAGCCTGCCTCTCGAGCGCGACCAGTAGTGCGCCCTCCCGGTCTCTACCGTCCTCCTCAGGGCTTCCTCGTTCATATAGGCCAGCATGAGCACCTCGCCCGTCTCCCAGTCCTGGGCGACTGCAGGCACGAGCCCGCCCTCCTTTAGGCCTCGGATCATGGGTGGATGATAGCCATATATCTTATAAAGGCGATTGGGTTGGCGATGAGCCGTTGCATTGACTGTAAGGGCAAAGGGCTCTGCGGACGCCCTATATGCCCCATATTGAGGCGCTCGCGAGAGATCTCATCGCTTCCCCCGCTGGGCACTAGCCTTGCTGGCGAAACGCCTCCCGAGGTCCTGGTCGGACATAGGGGCTATCCCATGATCTGGGCAGGCCCCCTCATCCCTGCAACGGAAAGAGCGACTTTTGACCATTCGGCACTCGCAAAGATGGATGTGGGGGAGGTAGTAGCCCTTCGATCAGCGCTCGTGCGCTCCAACACCCGCCTCGGCGTCTCAGAGGCGAAGAACCCCGGAAGGCTTCTTTCCGAGGCCCAGGAGATCGCTATGTCGAGCCGTCCTGTATCGACAGAGGTCTTATTTCATAAACCGCCACGCGGCGTCCTCAGATTCGACGGCGTTTTAAGCCCCAGTGGGCCGAGCGGGACGATTCATGAGATGGAGATCACATCCAATCCGATCATCCCCAGGAAGGTGGATCAGGTGGTCGAAGAGGGTGCGAAGGCCTTCCAAGCGGCATCAGAGCTCTACTCGGCTAGAATCGACGTCGACCACATCTCTCGGCTGCTCTCCCTAGGCCTTCTAGGGGAGAAGAGGAAGCTCGTTCCCACCCGCTGGTCCATAACCGCCTCCGATGACATGGTGGGAAGGACTCTCACCGAGAAGGTGCTCGATATGCCGCTTCTCTCCGACTGCCTCCTCTTCTCGGGCGAGAGGTTGGGAAATCATTTCGAGATATTGCTCATGCCCCTGAATTATCGATTCGAGGTCGTGGAGATATGGATGCCTCATTCGGCCTGGTCCGAAGGGGAGGCATGGATCGGCTCGGACGGAGAGGGCCTGCGCGGCAAGCAGGGGTACAGCTCCCTTGCCGGAGGGTACTACGCAGCCCGCCTCGCCGCACTGGAAGGGCTCCTCCGTATGGGCCGCCAGGCGGCAGTCCTCGCGCTTCGGGAGATCGGGCCCTCCTACTGGGCCCCCCTTGGCGTATGGGTGGTCAGGGAAGCGGCCCGGGCGGCGATGGCGTCTCTGCCCCAGAGGTTCTCGACCATTGGAGAGGCGCTCAGCGCTGCTGCCGCGCGCATGCAAACTCCCATGAGGGACTGGCGTCCCTACGCCAAGAGCCTCTCGCAGCCTTCCCAGACAACCCTTGCGGGCTTTCTCTAAGGGAGGGGGCACCTCCCCCAATATCGGCCACAGAAAGAGTTATATGTTTGCACGACTATAAGAACCATTCGTTAACCGAAACGGGGGTTAAAGGCCTATGTGGAGAAGAAAGTACCCATCGATATTCGATATATTCGAGAGCTTCAGCAAGGGATTTCCCTTCGATAAGATGAACCGCTTGGAGGAGGACTGGTTCAAGGTTCCCTTTGAGGACCTCATAAATAAGTTTGAGGAGAGCATGCCGGAGGATATGAAGGAGCTCGTCAAAGAGGAGAAGACCCCCTACGGGGTTTCCCGCAGATACGGCCCCTTCGTCTATGGATTCAGCTACACCTCTGAACCTGGAAAGGAGCCGGTCTTCAGGGAGTTTGGAAACATCAAGCCCACCGTCCGGGGAATCGAGCCAAGCTCTGGGCGCGAGCCGATGGTCGATGTGATGGAGGAGAAGGACGGCTACAAGATCTTCGCCGAGCTTCCTGGAGTTGAGAAGGACGACATAAAGCTCGACGTGGCCGAAGACAGCATCGAGATCTCTACGAAGGACGATAAGAAGTTCTTCAAGATGATCCCCCTCGACTCCGCGGTGGATGCTGACAGCACAACGGCCTCCTACAAGAACGGGGTCCTCACCGTTGAGCTGAAGAAGGTGGAGAAGCGCAAGGGCAAAGAGGTCACGATCGAGTGATCTCAAAATTATTTTTTAACTAAATTCCTTCTTTGCAGCAAAAATCATCGAAATCTATATACGAATCCCTCTCCTTAAGGAATCGCCTGTATTCAGCGTCGGCGTATTCTTCCTCATCGATTAGGACCTCTCTGGCAACTTCAGCAGCCATCTTTAGACCTCTTTATCTTGTCTCTTCCTCTATAGATATAATTTTACCTATAGTCGGAATCGCCTGATCTAGGAAATATCTTGGAGATGAAGATCGTATCTCCTTCAATAAAATATTCCAAGCGATGCCTTCCAATTCTCATTCGATAGAGCGGCGGCCTCTTTCCCTTTTCCTTAATGATATCGCACTGCGCGCGTGGCGAAAATGGGTCTCTCTTCAGCTCATTGATATGATCCTTGACGTTCCTTGCCTCGTTTTTATTTAGGCCAACCATGTACTTCTAAGCTCGATATGAGATCGCTATTTTGAAAGCCACAGACCCGCCCCTTCTTTTATAATTCCAGCTCTCCAGGGCCTTCATCCTTAGATGTTATCATTTATCGTGGCCTGGTGGCACCCCCCCGCGATCGCAGCTTGGTTTCCCTTGCCTGAAGCCCAAACCCCTTTAAATTCATTAGATGGCGGGCACGCCGACGGTTGCCATCAACGCTACAGCCCAGTTGATCCAACAGCCTTCTCATCCCCGCCTTCCTGTAAGCGACAGTTACCCACAGTAGGTCTGCTCCCTTCCGGGCCTGAACCGGTCCCTGCGGTTAAGGCACGCCGACCTGCCCTCCGGCAGGCCCGCGGGCCAATGATGGCCCTACAGGACGGAGAATCATTGTCAGCAGCTGGACTGAGCATTGCAGCGCATGTGTCGCCCGTCAGCTTCGTCCCCCGCGTATCGACGATTTCAGGTTATAGGTGACGCCGAACCACCCGGACTGACCCGCCGACACCTATTAACCCCCAGAGGGCAATAAACCTAACGCAAAGGAGAGGAGGATTGGAATGAACGAGTTGATAGGCTACGTGTTGGGAAACCGGCAACGAGAAAGGATTATGGGGATCTTGGTATCGCGAGGTGCAATCACCCAGGAGAAGATCGCAAAGCTCGAGCGGCTTCCGGCGCCGGCAGTCTCTCGGGTGCTCCAGGAGCTGGAGGAAAAAGATCTCGTCACCCGCGATGGCGAGGCCTGGAAGCTGACCGAAACCGGCTCCCAGGTGGAGAAGGAGATGAAGAAGCGGACCTGAGGAGGGATGGAGATGGATGTGATGGAAGCGCTCCGCCAACGCCGGAGCATCAGGAGCTTCCAGAGCCGCCCGGTGGAGGACGAGGTCCTCGCGAAGGTGCTGGAGGCTGGACGCCTTGCGCCATCTGCCCGAAACCTGCAGAACTGGCGCTTCATAGTCGTCAGGGCAGAGGAGACGCGCCGCCTCCTGGCATCGGCTGCAAAGGGCCAGACCTTCGTTGGCGAGGCGCCCGTGGTGATCGCTGCCTGCGGAACGGAGACCGAGTACGTGATGACCTGCGGCCAGCCGGCATATGCCATCAACGTGGCCATAGCAGTCGACCATATGACGCTTGCAGCAGCAGCTCTTGGGCTTGGAAGCTGCTGGATAGGGGCCTTCTACGAGGACAGGGCAAAAGAGATCCTGGGCGTGCCGCCGGAAGCGAGGATCGTATGCATTCTGGCCCTCGGGTACCCCGGGGCTACGCCTCCTCCCACGCGCCGAAAGGGCCTCGATGAGCTCGTCGCCTGGGAGTCGTGGTAGGGCAAGGGCGGCGACCGATCTGGAGCAAAGCCAAGGAAACGATGAACGAAATGCCCTTTGACAGTTGCCCGGTCTGCGGAAGTGATCTGATTCGGAAGACCGTTGAGAAGATCCTCTCCGGAGACGTCAATACTGCAGTTCTGTTGGTCTCTGCCGAGGTATGCCAACGTTGTGGAGGGGATGCGCAAGAGAGCGTGAGATTAGGTTCGAGCTGATCAAGTCCAAGCTGAAGCGACCGGAGACAGGTGAGTTCCAGGCCATTGGCATCTCATATCAGGTGGCGTAAGTTCAAGGACCCGGCGCATCTCATGCGGAGATGAAGTACTCCAGCTTCTCTAGGAAGCGCCAGGCAAGCATGAGCTGTGCTATGCCTGTCGCGTCAACATAAGGCTCTGACCCCACCACCACAACCGGGCGAGATACTCCGAGCATGCTGCAGAGCCTCTCCTCAAGGTCTTCGACCATATCGCAATGGAGCTCTCCGTCAATGGTAATGACTCCAACCCGCTTGCCGTAGTAATCATCCCTCTGGAACTCGATCGAGAAATCCCGCTCTGATAGCCTGAGGATCTTGCTCAAGTCGATCGCAAGCTCCACAGCCTCCACGGGCTCGATGATCTGCTGGATCAAGCGGACTGAGTAGAGCTCCTTGGATGGACCATCCAGGCCGGCCATGGGGGCAGTCGGAAACCTCGACTCCTGGATCTTGATTGCCATCTCTGCATAGACCTTCTGCACATCGACGTACAGCTTGTAATCGGGCTCTCGATCGAGGATCTCCTTCATGACGTCCTCTGCACGATAGCCCCGATCGCGAATGTCGCGCCTCAGCTTCCATCGGCGCTTGACCGTTCGTGAGGGATCGACAAATACCTTGAAGTCGGTCAGACGGCGAAGCTCCTCTGTGTAGAATGGGTGAAGCCCTTCGACGATGACCACCGGCCTCGGCTCGAAGGGGACCGTTCCCGAGAACGTGCCGGTTGAGTGATCGTAGACTGGCTTGTCCACCGTCTCCCCCAGGCGGAGCCTCTCCAGGTGCTCTGCCAGGAGGTCGAGCCGATTGGCCTCGAGATGAAGGGGGGTGATCCCCCGGTCCAGCCTCTGCTTGCGATCGAGCGAGTGGTAGTCGTCCATGGAGAAGGTCGAGACCATCTCCTCTCCAAGAATTCGGCGAACTCCCTTTGTGAATGTGCTCTTGCCCGATCCGCTGTCGCCAGCCACTGCCAGGACGAAGATCCTTCCTGAGGCCTCGATTCCTTGGAGCAGGCCAGCTGCTCCACTCATTCCTTCTTCTCCATGACGAGGTCCGCGAACTCGTTTGCCGTATCCATCGTCTCGATCTCCCGTCTCTTGATGATGACGGTCTCCTCGATTCGCTCAACCTTGACCTCCCCATCGACTATAACCGCCGAATGGGTCATCGTCACCTCGGAGAGGCTGGACATGAGACGGGCCTTCTTGACCATGGCGGAGGAGAACTTGCTCACTCCAGTCAGGACTACCATTCTATCATCCTGGGTGATGGCGTTGAACGGAGCCTGCTCAGTCGGGAAGACCTTGAAGCCGATCCCCTCCAGGTGCTGAAGGATGTTGTCCCTGATCAGACCAGGATCGACCTCAGCTGCGGGCGGCATGAAAAGGTCCACTGGCTGTAGAAGCCCCTGATCGAAGATCTCCTCCAGCCTCAGGGCGACATCGACTGATGTATCCATGCTCTCGGTCTCGTACTTGCTCACAGTTCGCCTGGATACGCCAAGATCCGATGCGAGCGCCCCTAAGGAGATGCCCCTCTTCAGCCGCAGTTCGCGCAACTGCTTGCCGTCGATGCGTACATAGAGCCCGCCATGAGCGGCATAGACTAGTGGCGGGGCGCCTGCGAGGAGATAGTCCTCCAGCGTCCGAAGGCTCAATGTGGGGACGCCATAGCGAAAGTAAACCGCTCCGCGTTCGAGTGGTTGGTCGCGGGTCTTCTCCCCAACCAGGAGGGGGCACCCCATGAGATGCCTGGACAGGAAACGAACCCCTCGTGCCGTCCTCTCGTTCAGCCCGTCGATATTGGAGAGCATCTTTAGAAGCAGGAGCAGATCATCCCGCCGGGCGATCAAATCGAAGCTTCGCGGACGGATGTAGCACCGCTCGGAGATGTCGAACCCCGCCCTGTCGAGTATCTCGATCGCCTGGGTGATGAGGATCTCCTTATCCATCGTTATATATGGGAGTTCGGCCGATATTTAAAGGTTCACCATGCTTACGATTGGAATCGACGACACCGACTCGGAGAGGAGTCTCTGCACAACATATCTGGCGGCGGTGCTTATGGAGAGGCTGGGCGCAGTGGGGGAGGTTGAGGACCTGCCAAGGCTTGTCCGGCTGAATCCCTGCGCCCCATTCAAGACGAGGGGAAACGCAGCAGTCGCGTTCGCCCTTCGGTCGGACCGAACCGAGGAGGTCGAGGAGATCGCCCTCCAAACCTTAATCGAGCTCTCCGATCTCGCCGGAGAGAACACCAATCCAGGCCTGGTCGTGGCAGAGACGGTCACCCCTGAGATGAGGGGATTTTACCGGCGGGCTGTAACGGAGATCCTGGAGATCGATGAAGCGCGCAAGATGCTACAAGAGCACGGGATATGGCACAGGGGGTTCAAGAAGGGGCGGGGATTGATCGGTGCGCTCGCAGCCGTTGGATCTGCTTTCGAGGACCACACATTTGAGCTCATCCATTACCGTTATCGGGATCGCTGGGGCACTCCTCGCTCCATCGACGAGCCCTCGGTCTGGAGGGCGGACAGCCAGACCTACCCCGGAACCTGGGATACCGTCGATATGGGCTCTCGCCGAGTCGTCTTCTCCCCCCACTCGCCAGACCCCATACTATTCGGCATCAGGGGAGAGGATATCGGGGCAATCGAGATGGCGGCCTCGATCATCGAGAGCGAGCCTGCCGAGAGAAGGGTTCTTTACATCACCAACCAAGGAACCGATTCCCAAATGCTCCCCGGAGAGATGGGCGATCTCTGCGACGACAGGAGCTACCGCCTTAGGGGCACAGTGGCCTCGAATCCTTGCGCCATAGCCGGAGGCCATCTATTCTTCGACCTTGCAAGCAACGGCGCGAGGTTGGAGTGCGCAGCGTTCGAGCCCACCAAGGGCTTTCGCGATATCGTAAAGAGGCTGATGCCCGGGGATCTCCTGGAGGTATACGGCGCCGTTCGAGGGGGAGCGCTCAACCTGGAGAAGATGGAGGTGATCGCCCTTGCCGAGAGACTGGAATGGAATGCCCCCGTCTGCCCGACTTGCAAAAGAAGGATGAAGTCGGCCGGCAAAGAGCAGGGCTATCGATGCCGCCGCTGTCGCACTAGCGGGGAGAGAGAATCGCGCGCCCTTCCCAGGGAGATCGAGACCGGGCTCTACGAGGTTCCCCCCTCGGCGAGGAGGCATCTGACGAAACCCCTGATCCGCTACGAGGGGGAATGCGTCCACCCCTCCAGGTGATGGGGGCATTCGAAGAATAAGCGGGGTGGGAGATCCCACCCCAAAGGACATCAGTTCTTGAAGGCGGACTCGAGCGGCGGGATTACCTGCTTCTTCCTGGAGAGGCACTTCTCCTTGTAGATGGAGTTGTTGGCAATCTTGCCTCCAAAGGCCTTCTCGAAGCCGAGAGCGGCCTTATCGTTGCCGTAGAAGAGGAGATCGCTTGCTTCCTTCATGACGTCGGTTAGCATGAGGACGATCATATCCAGATTCTCGGCCTCTACCTTCTTCTTCATCTCGGCAAGGATTGCCCCCCTCTTGGATTCGAGGTCCGAGAGGTCCATGACCTCTATCTGGCCGACCCCTGCCTTCACTCCCGCGAAGTCGAACTTCTTGAAGTCGCCCATCAATATATCCTCGGCCGACTTGGATCCCATATCGCTCTTTGCCTTGAGCATATCCATTCCGAACTTCATGGGATCCTCGCCGCAGATCTGGGAGAGCATGGCCACCATCTCCTTGTCCTTCTCCGTGCAGGTCGGGGACTTGAAGAGGACGGTGTCGCTCAGAATCGCTGCCATCATAAGGCCTGCGATCTCCTTTGGGATAGGGATGTTGTTCTGCTGGTACATGCTGGCTATGATCGTCCCGGTCGCTCCCACCGGCTCGTTATGGAAGAAGATCGGCTTTCCGGTCTGGATGTCGCCGATCTTGTGGTGGTCGACGACCTCGACGATATCAGCCTTCATGATGTTGTCCACGGCCTGGCCGACCTCGTTGTGGTCCACGAGGATGATCTTTTGGCCTGCAGCATCTGTGCAGACCATGGGGGCCTGTAGATTGAAGTGGTCCAGAATGAACTTGGTCTCGTTGTTGACGGGGCCTGCCGCCGCTGGGATCACGCCGGCTGCGCCCATCTGCATCTTCAGGTTCGCGTAGGCGATTGCGGAGGTCACTGAGTCGGTATCTGGGCTCTTATGCCCAACAACGTAGATGTTCTCGGTCAAATGTAGCACCTCAGCGTTATTAGTGTGGATCTGCTAGATAAGACTGCCGTCCGGCATCTAGGCCATCGATATCCTTATATCACCTCGAGCCCGGTTCATAAGCTGTCTCCCTTTGAGGGCTGGCATGAGCTGGGCAGTCCTGCCGCGTTGATTGCCGGAGCAAGTGGGGGACGACAAGCCGCGTTGATAGGTCCTTGGGGGAGATAATGACTAATGTCTACCTATGACCTCAAGACAACCCAGATGTGGTACAAGCGCCCGTTGCGAGGGTTACCGGGTAGACCGCGGATTCCCAGAGGATGATACGCCGGAGTTAGCATCGGGCCACAGCTAACAAATACTAACACCTCCTAGCCTCGCCCATGGTGGGCATCCTGGTGACATTGGAGGGGATCGATGGGAGCGGCAAGACGACCGCAGCCAGGATACTGGAGGGAAGGCTCCGGGACCGCGACGTCCTATTCACGGCAGAGCCAACACCGGGGGAGATCGGCCGGCTGATCAGGAAGGAGCACCTCGCCCAGGATCGAGGGCCGAGCCGGAGGATGGAGGAGCTCTTCCTATTTGTGGCCGACCACGCCCAGCACTTATACCAGAGGATCATACCTGCGCTCGATAGGGGAGCGCTCGTCATCTCCGACCGCTACACCGACTCCAGGGTGGCCTATCAAGGGGTGACGCTGCAAGATATCCTGCCAGAGCCAATTCAATGGATCCGTGAGCTCCACCGCCCTTGGAGCGTGGATCCCCATCTGACAATCCTATTTCGCCTGGACCCCGCCCTTGCAGTGGAGAGGTGCAGGACACGTCCACGGGAGAGGTTCGAGCACGAGGCCATCCTCACCCAGGTGGCGAGGATCTTCGACCGGCTCGCCCAGGAGGAGCCCCGCCGTTTTCTCGTAATCGACGCCGAGGCAGAGGGGGAAGAGGTGGCAGAGCGCGCCCTCTCGGCGATCCTCGAACTGGCTGCGAGCCGGATAAGCCTTTGAGCTGCCCCCTCGCCATTTCGGAATATGGCTCTCTCGGCCGTCTGCGACCTGCTGCGAGCCGGATAGCCTTTGAGCTGAGCTTTCGCTATCTTGGAAGCAGTCTCTCCCGGCAATCCTAGACCTACAACGACCCCGATAAGGCGATTTCGATAAGCCTCTTTGCCCATCGGAGCTTCTTCGCCTTACGCGGAGTGACCGATGGATCGTCGAACTCGAATCCGGCGAGGGCGATCTCGGATGCCCGAAAGTGCACGGCGAGGAATACAGAGCGATCACCATCGGTGAATCCACCCATGTTGAGGAGACCTTGGGGCGGCCTGCACTGGCACGTGCCGGCGACCGCCCGCAGCCGGGGCAGGTACTCGCGAACCTTGTCGATGTTGTCCCCATGCGCGTGGACGACCACGATCGATCCTCGCTTGCTCGCATCGATTATATCCTCAATCGTCCCGTCGAGGTCGGTTACTATCACATCCGGAGATATCCCAGCCCTCAGAAGGACCGAGGTTGCGCCGTCCGCGGCAATGATTGCGCGGTCCAGAAGTGCCCCATCTGCTTCGAGATCCGCGATCTCGGACGAGAGGCCCGGCCCGTTTCCGCATACGAGCACCTTCTTAGCGGAGATGAGCTCTTCGAGCCTTGTGAGTGGCGGCGGAGATATGAGTTGCTCTGATAGAAGGACTGCAGCCTCGAGGTCTCGCTTCATGGAGAATCCGAAGTCGTCGAGGATCTCCCTGTATATCGGCTCCCAAGCCTCATAATCCATGGGGACGACTTGGCAGATGACGTTAACTGCCTTTCGGCGAAATTAAAAAAGAAGAGGGTTAGATAGGGAATGCTCCCTATCTTCAGGCCCAGGGCTTGAATGGCTCGTCGCCAACGGGCAGGCCGTACATGCCGGCGCGAGAGGTCTTCAGACAGGTGCAGTCGAAGATGCCACCAGCAGACCAATACTTCGTCTCTGTTGGGTTCATGTCGGCCCATCCACCTGAGCAGCAGGGCAGCCAGTCACTGACCGTCTTCTTCCAAGAGTATGGGACCTCCAGGGTCATGTTCTTCTCGATGTGATAGGTTCCGAAGTAGTCCTCATCGATCTCGATTGCCGGGTCTCTCCATGCGGTCTGAAGGGCAAAGGAGTCGGGGTAAGCGGGAACAACCCAGTCCTCATAGGCTTTGCTGAAGTCTGCCTGGAGAACGCCGAAGTGAATCTTACCGTCGGTGACGTCCTCGGTGACCTTGAGCTGCGTCACTCCCACACCCTGCTGTTCTGGGTCGTAATTCTCGTACCACTTCTCCTTGGCCAGCACGTCCAGCTCCTTGTCAATTGCATGGGCGTACTCGACCTCATGATGCATGGAGGTGACGGCACGATAGTTCTTGACCCAGGTCTTCTCCTTTAGCAAGGAGTCGAAGACGAGAGGCCTCCTAGCATAGTAGCCGGTGCCGATCGCCATGGTCATCGGAGAGTAGACCATGATATTGTCCTCCTTCATGGAGAGGCAAGAGACGTGCTCATCGGTATCGTCCGCACTGCCGGACCGGAACCACTTATAGTAGTCCTGCGCATAGATCTGGGAAGACGAGTCGATAGAGCCGCTCCCATGCACGTAGTCCTTCATGGCCAAAGCACCCATCTTGGCGTACTTATAAGTCATGAAGTAACCATTCCCGTTGACGTCCTGCTCGAAGTTGAACGTCACATTGTACTCCGTAGTGTTAGCAGCTAAGGCCGGCCCACACACAACCGCGACCACTGCGAGCACTGCCAATAGAATTTTCCTCAAATCGTTCCCTCCATCTGGTGCTAAATATGAACCATCAATCCATGATCCTATCCTCTTTTGAGCAAACCACCTATTTTAATCTGTTGATTGCGGTTTATATATGGGATGATAGCCAAGCGATGGACGAGAAGGCATCGATCCAAGGTAGCATCCGCCCTCGATACGCCGCGATATTACCATGGGGAACCATCCGGCATGACATAGGGATAAGATTTATAATATATTAGATGAAGTGAATCCCAATCCAAGGCTTCCGCCCCTGCCCGGCAAGCGGCTAACCAAAAGGTTAATACGTTAGAGGCTGAGAGAATCCCGCGACATGTCCGCTCACGTCGATCCTTAGGAGGTCTGCCTTTTGGTATCTTTGATCTCAATTAGGACTTGGACTGGCAGGCGCATGACCGCCGTCCAAGCAATTGATGCATTATGGCCAAGCGCAGCTTCTGGAAGTCGGCATGTGGACATGGAAGACCCCAATCACGTATAGTGCCTGAAAGTTTTTCACCCAAGGGTGATTCGGTCCCGTTCAGGGGCCTGAGGTACCCCCAGCCAGATGGCTGGAAAAGGAGGACAAAAGGGGGATGCTGGCAGAACTGGAAGAGAAGAAGGCCAAGCTTAAGCAGGAGTCTCTTGGGTTCAAGGAGAAGCGCAGCCAACTCAACGCCGAGGCGAGCAAGTGGGCAGCCAAGAGAAATGAACTCAACAAGGGGACCAAGGAGCTTATAGAGAAGGCCCAGGAACTCAAGCTGCTTCGTGATCAGTACAACAAGAACGTTGCTGAAGAGAAGCAGAAGAGGGACGAGTATAACGAGAAGACCAACGAGATCTACGCCAAGATCGACGAGATCCGCAAAAAATACAACCTCACCGGGGATCGATCGATAAAGGATCTGAGGAGAGAGATAGATCATCTCGAGTTCCGGCAACAGACCGAGGTCCTCAGCCCCGACAAGGAGAAGCAACTGGTCGATAAGATCTCATCCCTCCACTCGGAGTTTAAGGGCCGCAAGGAGCAGCTGGAGAAGAACGATGAGCTGCGCAAGCTGTTGGATGAAGCCCAAGCCCTGCGAGATAAGGCCTCCGAATATCACGAAGAGGTCACAAAGTATGCCGAGCTTGCCCAGGAGTATCACGATAAGATGATCTCCACATTCAAGGAGGCAGATCAAACTCGGGCGGAGGCCGATGCGGCACACAAGGAGTTCGTGAAAGCTCAGGAGGCCGCAGACGAGCAGCACAAAGAGTTCATCAGGACGCAGAGGGAGATCCGCGACTTCGACAAGGTCATCATCGGTCTTCGAAAGAAGAACCGAGATACACGGGAGGATCGAGCCAAAGAGGTGGCCAAGCGCGAGGCAGAGGAGATAATGGACCACTTCAGGAATGGAGAGAAGCTGGATACGGCAGACCTCCTCCGGCTGCAGCGAGCAGGCCTCGTCTGAGATCCGGATCCGGGCAGATATATGCCCCCCCATTTCGTATTTTGGATCGAGATCCATCTACTGGTGATTAGAGCTGTGCCCTGGATGGCCCTCTTGGCCATCCATTAGCTTCTAATAAAGGCCCTGCCAAACAAGGATCTCATGAGGATCACCTGGCACGGCCATTCCTGTTTTGAGCTCATCGAGTCTCTGAACATCCTCGTGGACCCTTACATCGAGAGGAATCCTGTAGCCAAGTGCAGCGTGGGCGACTTCAACCCCGATCTCATAGCGGTCACACATGCCCACGCCGACCATCTTGGAAACGCCGGCGATATAGCCAGGCGAACAGGCTGTCTGGTCATATCCAACCCCGAGGTAGCAAGGCACCTTGACAAAACGGGGGCTCGAGCTGAGGGAATGAATATCGGAGGTTCCTATTCGGTGAGCGATGTCCAGTTCCACATGACGCCTGCCCTCCACTCATCCGGGATGAACGAGATTGATCCGGGCATCTATGGAGGCGAGGCGGTGGGATTCGTGATAGATGACATAATTCGCATCTACCATGCTGGAGATACCGGTCTCTTTTCCGACATGCACTTGATTGGAGAGCTACTTCGCCCCCAGGTCGCCATGTTGCCCATAGGAGGCCGATTCACGATGGGCCCAAGGGAAGCAGCGATAGCGACGAGCTGGATTCGGCCTGAGATCGCCATTCCCATGCACTACAACACCTACAAGGCCATCGAGCAAGATCCAGCCGAATACCAGGAACTGGTGGAGACCCTTTGCGACACCGAGGTGCTTGTGCTGGATGTCGGCGAGAGCATAGAGTACTGAAAGCCCTCTTGCGACCGCAATCTTTTAAGCTCCTGGTCCCTGGAAAGCCAAGGGATGAAGCGGATTCGCCTTTACTGGGGACGACCGATCGTGAGGGGAAAGGCGGAGTTCATCTCTGCGATCAAGGACCTCTCGAATAGCGAGGGGTGCACCATCCAAGCATTGGACGCAGATATGGTGGCAAGCGAAAGACATGCCTACTTCGCCGCGGAGAAGGCGGAGAAGGCCTTCCATGATGGAAGGAACGTGGCAAAAGACCTTGGAATGGAGATCCTCCGCTATGCCTCAGGGGAGCGACAGATCGGCAAGGCCCTATGGATGGGCGTATCCGATGAGACTGTGAGGGTCGCCATCATCACTGTGAGCTCGAAGGAGAAGGGGCCGAACCTTGAGGGCCTGATAGAGGAAGATGCGATTGGTCCAAGGCCGCGGATGGACCTGATCAGGGAAGCCTTCAAGATATCAGAAGAGGAGATATCCGCGGTGGGCGAGGCCAAAATACCGGATCTAGTGCTGGAGAGGGTGGCTCTGGTCGAAGCATATCGCTGAGAGGATTGCATGAACGAGGAGTTCTATACGAAGAAGCGTTGGTTGAACTGGATCAACAAAGTCAAGGAGAGCAACTTTAAACTGCCCGATATCGAGGAAGGGGATGTGGGAGCTGTATTCGTCTACATAATGGACGATGTGGTGCTCGCTTGCCTCAAGGTCCTCGCGAGATATAATAGGGGCATAATTGCGGCGGACGAGGCGACCTCCACCATCGACGATATCAGAGATATCGTGTTCGAGGACCACGACTCGCTTGGAGAGGATGCCGACATGATGCTGGATTCTCTGAAGACATCCCTTGCCGCGGTATTTCACTCCTGCCAGAGGAGCATCGACGGCGACTTCGATAAGGAGACCCCTATCGGAGATCTTTTGAGAGAAGCCCTGGATGCCGAGGCCGAAGAGGAGTTCGACCGAGCCCTCGATATAGTCAGCGTGGTCGGCGCGAGGGTGATCGGCGGCGAGGCCATGCTCGATCTCAGCGATATCCCTTACTGCATGGTGGCCGAGCTTCTCGACGGAGTCGATGCGATCTCCGCCGCGATGATAGGCGACGACTCATATAAGGAAGACGACGGCGACGATGGCGATGAGGAGGCCTGACTCAGCGGGTGATCACCTCAAAGCCCCCCTCCATCACGACCAAGGTATGCTCGGCCTGGGATACGAGGGCGCCTTCCGCCTCCCAGAGGATTGGATATCCATGTATCACGCCGCTTCTGAGCAGCTGGTTTAAGGCGTAATCGACCCTCTCCACGGTAAGCCATCGGCGGGCGAAGGGCAGTGTGCTGTACTTATCCTGAATCTCCTTCATCAACTTACGAGGGATTGCCGCCCTTATGGGACGGCGAACAGAAAATCCAAATATCTCGGTCGTCGGCCCCTCGGTTATCCTCCCTGCGCCGTCCGTTGCGAATGGCTCTATCGCGATTACGTCACCAACTCCAAGCTCCACCCCCTTATCCACGGCGACGTTATGGATGCTGGGGTTGGCATGAGCCAGGTACCTCTCCAATCCGTGGCCTGTAAGGTTGGCAACCGGCCTGTAGCCGTATCCGGTGATGACCTCCTCGATCGCCCTGCCGAGATCTGCGGTGTTTGCCCCTGGCGCGACGAGCTCGATTGCTGCATCCAAGGCGGCCTTGGAGGCCTCAACCAATCGATCGTGGCCGCTCAGGTCGACCGTTATCGCCGAGTCTGCGATATACCCGTCCATATGCACCCCGACGTCGATCTTGATCATCTGCTCGGAAAAGCAGCTCTCGTCTCCCGGGGAGGGCGTGTAGTGGGCAGCGATCCTGTCTAGTGAGATGTTACAGGGAAAGGCAGGCTTGCCCCCCAATCGATAGATCGAGGCCTCCACCGCCTCGGCCACCTCGAGAAGTGAGACTCCCACATCCACAATGGACCGCGCCTCCTCAAGGACCTGGGCCAGTATTCGTCCTGCTTGCCTATAATTCTCCAGAACAGCTTCATCCATCGAACCGGAACCTCCTATGAACTAGTTACCTTCGGCGTTATCAGACGGCAATATCAGACGGCAAGCCTCCGCTCGTAGACTGTGAGGTCTCGACATCCGCCATCCTCGACGACCACCAGATCTTCGAGCCTGATGCCGCCAACCGAAGGATAGTAGAGGCCGGGCTCGACCGTCACAACGTTTCCGGCGAGGAGCATATCCCCTGCCTCGGAGATGGAGGGCATCTCGTGGACCTCAAGGCCGACGCCGTGGCCGGTGGAGTGGATATAGCCCACTTTCTCCCTCTCGGGATATCCCATATCTCGAAAAGACTGGCAAACGATCTCATGGACCTCGCTGCCGTCGATTCCGGACCGCAAAGCCCCAAGTCCCGCCGCCTGGGCCAGGAGAACTGCCTCGTACATCTCCTCTACCTCCAAGGAAGCCTCGCCCTTTAGCATCGTCCGCGTCATATCGGCATAGTATCGCGTCTTGCCGGATCGTGGAAAGATATCGATCACTATGGGCGAGTTGGCAGGCAATGGTCCGCTCCCTTGAGCGTGGGGATCGGCGGCCTTTTGCCCTCCGGCAACGATCGTGCCATCTGCCTGGAAGCCTCGCGAAAGAAGGGAGACCTCAATTGCCCCCCTAACCCTCTCGGAGGTCAGGGGGCCCCTGTCATCCACGAGGATCTCGCCGCAAGGCATTGATCGCGCAATTAGCATCTCCGCGGCCCTCATGGCGTCCTCGCACGCCCTTTGGGCTTCAGTTATCGCCTCTATCTCCCCTGGTGACTTGATCGACCTCATCTCCCGAATTGGGCTCTTCACGATGGAGACCTCGAACCTCTCCTCCAGGACGCGACAGATGCCCACGGGAAAGCCCTCAGGAACGGCCAGAATGGACATGCCTTGATCCTTCAAAAACTCCGTCAGAACCTCCCCATACGCCCTCCTGGGGTCGGATTTCAGACGCTCCATGATGCCGTATTCCGACGTGCTGAAGGCGGCGGAGGCAGTGGACTCTTTCCTCGCCCTCGATAGCTCCATCGACGAGACGAGGATGGACACACTCTCGCAAGCGAGGAGCGCAAAACGGTCGTGGGACAAGAATCTAGATAGGTAGTAGATATCAGGATGGCAGACGCTGTCTCCAACGAGGAGCAGGCCGTCGAGCTCCCTCTCCTTTAGGAAGCTCATTAAGGATGTTGACATGGGCGCCTTACTTGATGCCCTTGATCGCCCCGGAGAGCTCCCTTACAAAGGCGGTAACGTCAGAACAGCGCTCGACCGCGGTTCCGGTGACTATTATGTCCGCCCCGGCCCGGGCAAGATCTGCTGCCCTATTGCCAGCGCTGATCCCGCCCCCGACCACGACCATGACGTCGCCCATGGCACCCTTGACCGCGCGGACCATCTCCGTCGGGACAGGCTCAATCGCCCCCGACCCCGCCTCCAGGTAGACGAGCCTCATTCCCATGTACTTGCCTGCGAGAGCATATGCCACCGCAAGCTCAGGCTTTCCCCGGGGGATCATCTTAGCATCGCCCACCCAGCCGACCGTTCCCCCAGGCTCTACTACGATATAGGCCATGGGGATGGGCTCGAGGCCGTACCTGTGGACCAAAGGGGCTCCAAGCGCTTGGTTCTCGATCAGGTAGCTGGAGGAGCGCGAGTTGAGAAGGCTCATGAAGAATACCGCATCCGCACCGGGACAGAGCCCGGCTGTGCCGCTTGGAAACAGGACCACGGGGAGGTCGACTTCCTCCTTGATGGCATGAACTGTCTTCTCCAAGCAGGATCCGCTCGCCCCGATCGATCCCCCGACCATGATGCCATCTGTCCCACCCTCGAGAGCCGCATGTGCCATCGCCGCCGCCTCTCGGGGCTCTTGCGAGTCAGGATCGATCAATGTAAGATGAGCGGAACCTGTTACCTCCACCGCTCTCTTGATGCGCTCCTCCGTTCGGCCGATTCTTGCGATCATGGGAATAATCGTGGACAAAAGCCCCGTTGAGGGGGGCTATTCTAGTCTATCCTCTGCTCTCCTTGGACTTCATCCTCAGCCCCTCGTAGCCGCACTTGCGACAGCGAGTGGACTTAACTGGGTTGCGTGCATTGCATCGCATACAGATCTTCATGTTTAATATGCGATTTTCAGCCTCGGGAAACCTGGCCATAATATTTTCCTCTCCTAACCCCCGCCCTCGAGATTGCCGGAATCCTTTGATATCGGCTTGCCGGCAGCGGAGGTGATGGCGCCGGGGTTGGGATTTTCATGGAGGAACTATGGCGTTGCCCCCAATTTGAACCCAAGCGTCCCAGAAGGGACAACAGGTCTCGAGCCTGCCGCGTATGAACTCTCAATCGCCCGCTGGCGAGGAAGAATTGTCCGCTCTGCCACCCCGGCCCGAGGTTCCCTCATGCATCACCTGATTTAAAACTGTTTCTGCTGGGCAAGGTTTATCTGGGCTCGAATCGTCGACCTCGTCGATGTCTCTTCCAGAGGATGCACTCGAGTTTCATCGGGCGGCAAGGGGCAAGATCGCCATCCATAGCAAGGTACCTTGCAGCACCCAGAGGGATCTCGCCCTCGCCTATACGCCAGGGGTGGCCGAGCCCTGCCGCAAGATCGAGAGGGAGCCGGATCTCGTTTATCAGTATACCTCCAAGGGCAATATGGTGGCCGTGATCACAGACGGAACGGCGGTGCTCGGCCTAGGCGATATCGGACCCCTCGCAGCAATTCCCGTCATGGAGGGAAAGGCCATCCTCTTCAAGGAGTTCGCAGGAATCGACGCATTCCCGATCTCGATCGACTCGCGCGACCCAGAGGAGATCGAAGAGACGGTAACGAGGATTGCGCCTTCCTTTGGCGGGATCAACCTGGAGGATATCAGCGCACCTCGTTGCTTTCAGATCGAGGAGAAGCTCAAGCGGACGCTGGATATCCCCGTCTTTCACGACGATCAGCACGGAACCGCAGTCGTCACTCTAGCTGCACTCATCAACGCCCTCGACCTCGTGGGAAAAGACTGGAGCGAGATCAAGGTGGCCGTATCAGGCGCTGGGGCTGCGGGCGTGGCCGTAAGCAAGTTCCTGATGAGCTTCGGGACGAAGGACGTGAGGCTGTGCGATCGCCGCGGCATACTGAGCCGGAATAGGGATCTCGAAGGGATCAAGGCCGAGATGGCGAAGATCACAAATCCCGCCGGGATCACTGGAACCCTCGCCGATGCGATGGAGGGAGCCGATGTCTTCATCGGAGTCTCCGCACCCGGAATCGTGACCGAGGAGATGGTGGGATCGATGGCGAAAGGTCCGATCGTGATGGCGATGGCAAATCCTGTGCCGGAGATCATGCCCGAGCTTGCGCTTCGCGCCGGCGCCCGCGTCATTACCACAGGCCGGTCCGACTTTCCAAACCAGGTGAACAACGTCCTCGGCTTCCCTGGGATTTTCCGAGGCGCCCTCGACGTCCGGGCCTCGGATATCAACGAGGAGATGAAGGTTGCTGCAGCCAGGGCGATCGCCTCCCTCGTCGACCCGGTGACGCCTGATTACATCATACCCTCCCCCTTCGACCGCCGCGTGGTCCCGGCTGTCGCAGAGGCGGTGGCAGAGGCAGCCATTCGCTCAGGTGTTGCCCGCGTCAAGGCGGATCCGGCCGAGGTAGGCCGCAGGGCGAAGGAGCTGGTTGGGGGGTCCAACAGCCCCTGACATTTCCCGAAGGGCCACATACCCCTAATTGCGATCTCCATATCGGGGACACCAATCCAACCGATGTGCGACTCACCCGGCCGCTGCTGCCAGCCCCGCGCCTGCCCCGGCCATAATTCTCTGCATCTCCTCGTCGACGATGGCCCCCTCCAGATTGGCCTGGGCCATCGACTCGAGCGTCCCTCGATCGAAAGTGATGTTCATCAGGTTCGAGTAGCTCAAATCCACGTTCTTGCCGGTAAATGAGGTGAAGCTCGATCCATTCAAGTCGCTGCCGGAGAGGTTTACGTTCTCTGAGTATACATTGCTGAACTCCGCATTGCAGAAATCGGCTCCCTTGAGGTCCACATCCTTCATATTTATATGGGTCACCTTCGATCCGCTGATGTTGGCATTTCGCATATTCGCGCCGATAATGTTGATCCAGCTGAACTCCGAGTCCGCAAAGTTTGCATAAGAGAGGTTGGCACCGTTTAAGATGGAGTTGTCCAGATTGCAATCCCTGAAGTCGCTGAAGGATAGGTTGGCATTGGTCAGATCGGAGTAGGAGAAGTCGGCCCCCCTTAGATCGCTGCCCGATAGGTTGCATCGGACCATATAGGCCCTGCTGAAGTCCGATCCGCTCAGGTCGGATACGCTCAGGTCAGCAAGCATGAACTCGGCCCTTGCGAAATGGCCGTTTTTAAGGATGCTTCTTCGAAGATCGGCCCAGCTGGCCCTTGCGCCTATCATATTTGCCCCCGCCTGATCAGTCCCCCTCATCGCGGCCTGGAGCAGGCTCGTCGCAACGAGCCTGGCGCCGGCCATGCAGGCTCCTGTGAGGTTTGCCGAGTCCAAACGGGCATCGGAGAGGTCCGAGCGACGGAGGTCTGCACCGCTCATATCGGCTCCGGGAAGATAAGCGCTGTTTAAAGAAGACTCCACAAGGGTGGCTCCAGCAAGCCTTGCACCGGCCAAGCGAGTTCCGGTGAGAACAGCACCTGAGAGGTTGGCTCCTCGAAGGTCGCAATCCTCGAGCCCCGATGCGATAACAACGGATCCCGATAGATCGGCCTCGCTCAGGTTTGCCCTTGTGAGGTTGGTAAAAACAAGCCTTGCTCCGACAAGAAGGGATTGGCTGAGGTCGGCCCCTGATATGCGAGCCTCGGAGAGATCAGCGCCCGTGAGGTTCGCCCCTCTAATCTTGCAGCCGATCAGGTTTGCACCGACGAAGTCAGCACCGCTCAGGTTCGCACCCGTCAGGTTGGCACCATAGAGCATGGCCCTCCTGATGAAGACTCCGGATAGATCCACGCCCGCGAGATCTGCCCCGTTGAGATCGGCTGCCATGAGGTTTGCTCGATA
This sequence comes from Methanotrichaceae archaeon, assembly GCA_016927425.1. Classification (GTDB taxonomy): domain Archaea; phylum Halobacteriota; class Methanosarcinia; order Methanotrichales; family Methanotrichaceae; genus JAFGMR01. The sequence continues at coordinate 32,653 of JAFGMR010000057.1, forward strand.
GAGCCTTGATCCCCTCAGCATTGCCCCGGCAAGTAGCGCAAGCTCCAACCTCGATCCGGAGAGGTCGGCCTCGGTGAGGTTGCTGCATGTGAGGTTGGCCCTATTGAGGTTGGATTCGACCATCGATGCTCCGGATAGGTTGGAGCAGCTGAGATTTGCCTCCTTCAACGTGGCTCCGGAGAGATCGGCAAAGGCGAGGTTGGACCTATCGATCATGGCATTTTCGAGGGAGGCCCCTCGTAAGGAAGAATGGCTAAGATCAGATCCCTGCAGGTTGCACTGGTTTAAACTTGAACCGTTCAGGTTGAGGTAGCTCAGATTCATATGGCAAAGATCGCAGCGATCGCTTAAGGGATGGTTGAAGATGATGCTTCCCGGTGGAAGGGCCGACGGCAAGATCCCCCACCGATTGAGCTCCAGCATATCGAACATATAGTAGTTGGGGCTCTCCTTCACAACAGGAATATCAGAAGGACTCTTCCCCGCGAGGATCTGCAGGGCTATATCGGCAGCCAGGTGTGCCTGGGCATTGTAGCAGGAGAGCTTTCCCCCCACAATGCCATGGCCAAGGACGAAGTCCCCTATTCCGTAGATGGGAACTGAGCTTGCCGACCTGACAAACTCTGCGCTCTCCTCGTACGTGAAGATATGGCCCTCTCGATCTCGTGTGAACGTCATCAGGAGGACCAGATATTCTTCCGTTAGGCCTCTGAGCGTCCGTTGCAGCTCCCGGGAGGTCAGGTTGTCTATCAACTGAACGTCTGCTCTTTGGCTGGAGTTTGCAGCCACCCGTTCGATCAACCTCCGATTGGAAAGACCAGTTGCCGTCTGGTCGTTCACTACCAGGATATGCCGGGCTTGGGGGTGTAGCTCAAGCATGATGTCCATCGTGGCCTCGACATCCATATCCTGAACGACTCCTGTGAAGCTCGCCTTTCCCTCCAGAAGATCGTCGCTGTAGTAGTTGGCGCCACAGAAGACCACAGGAGATCCAGGAAATATCTCGTCCCTGTTCTCCAAGAGGAACCGGAAGGCATCGTCGTCGGATGCGATGATCACATCGAAGCTCTTATTCCTATACTCGTCCCGGTAGAGGTCTCGAAGCTGGGCAAGGCGGGTTTGATTGGGATCCTGCCTATCTGCGTCCATGTACTCGACGGTAAGGGATGCGGATGGCATCCTCATCAAGAGGGCCTTTCGAACCCCCGTTGTGATGGCATCACCCCAGGCCATGCCAGGATGGTAGGAGTTCAGCAGCAGGACCTCTGGGGCCTCTTCCCCTAGGGAGGATGCCGCGCCGGATATGGATGAGAGCGTCAGCGTTATGATGATGATGAAGCGGATCCCGCGAGATCGGAGCATACTTAAGCAGTTATCTTGGATTGTATACGATCCTTTCGGTTTGTGATGGACCCAATCATTGGATCTCCCCTAGCTCGCCCTGTGCAGCTCGGCAGAGAGGGCAACAAGGGAGATGCTGATGAGGTTGAGCGTGGTTGCCGCATACCAAAGAATGGACTCGTTGGGGCGAAGATTCGCGATCCAGCCCGACCAGAGGACTGCGCAGATGATGCTAAAGGAGACAAGGGTGTCGATTGCAAGAAAGACCCTCGGCCTTCCGATGAGGCGCCCCACTTGGGCGATCGTGCAGAACTCAACAGGCGACATCCTTCCGGCGAGGTCGAACGCGGCCCGAAGGACGTTCATCGCGAGGTCTGCAGATGCCCAGATGATTACAAGCGCCCCAAATACGACAAGCACCGAATCTGCCCCCATTCGAATGCAAAGGACTCCGAAGAGCAGCTTGAATAAAGAGAAGGGGATTCCGATCGTCAGGGCTTGGAACGCCGGGGCCTGAAGGGGGCTCGTCTCGATCGATCCGCGGGATCGCTTGGCTTGCTCGTCCTTCATTCTCCACCTACCTTGGCCTTTGCAGAGGTCAGGCTAAAGTCGATCATATTTCTATCTTGGCACAATCGAAGCCCCTCTGACTCCTCGCGATACGGGGGAACGGATGTGAAAGGCAGGGCCCTTCCAAACGTTCCCCATGGCCGATTCGACGAGACTCTTGGTTATCGCCATTTTCTCACCCTCCGACTGCCTTCACCCGGACAAAGGGGTTGCGATTATGCTAGCGTTTTCCAAAATGCTTATGATGGATAACATACTTAACAAGAGATTGATAATATTAGATATGCTAATTGAGGTGCAATGATATGATGAAAACGCTTTGGGCATTGGCCCTTGTGCTGCTGATCCTACCGGCCTCTGGATTCGAGTATCCCTTGGCGATAACCGATTCAGCCGGCAGGGAGGTAACCATAGATGCGCCCGTCGGGGGGATTATCGTCCTCAACTCCGACGCCGCAGAGGCAGTCGCAGTCCTCGGCGCAGTCAACCAGGTGGTGGGCATATCGAACTCGGTAAAGGATAAGGCCATCAGCAGCTACTTTCCCGAGCTCGACGATCTTTCAACCGTCGGCAAGTGGAACGATCCGGACTTCGAGGCCATAGGAGAGCTCTCCAGGGATGATTCGATGGGGGATCTCGTCGTCATCAGCTACAGCTATCCAGACAAGCCCTACGGTATCTTCTCTGTGGAAGAGGGGCTTTCCCCCTTCGAGAACATCATCGTTCTCGCGCTTGACTTCTTCAGGCCGGAGACCATGGCAGATGAGATCACATTGCTCGGGGCCGTGCTGAACAAGGAGGATAGGGCAGAGGAGTACGTCCAATGGATCGAGTCCAAACGATTCCAGGTGGAGATGGCGGTCGAGGGCAAAACCAAGCCCAGGGCTTATGTGGAGTGGAGCTCTTCCGGGGGACTGGGATCCCTCTCGACCATGGGGCCGGGATCGGGCTTTGGCGTGCTGCTCGATATGGCCGGAGGGGAGAACATCGCAGAGGGATTGGAGGGCGACTACCCAAAGGTGGACTGGGAGTGGGTGGTAAGCGAGGATCCCCAGGTGATGATCAAGAGGGTCGCCCCAACTGATGAGACGCGCTTTGGCTGGACCGAGGATAGCCTGCCGTTCGATGAGAGTGAGGAGATCCAAAGCCGCCCTGGCGCCGAGAGCATATCCGCGGAGAGAGACGGCCGGGTCTATCTCTGCCACTGGGATATGGTGGCTGGGCTGGACCACCCAGTAGGGCTCACCTACCTCGCGAAGATGCTCTATCCTGAGGTGGATCTCGATCCCCAGGAGGCCCGCCGGGAATACATAGAGCTCCTTGGAAAAACGCCCACAATGGATACGACCTTAGTCTACCCCCGGGTATAGAAGTTTGAGAGGGGCTCTTAGCCCCTCATCTTCTTGATATATCTCTCATAGGCCACCCGCGAGAGCAAGTCGGCCTCCTCATTCTCCTCCCTTGGCACCCACTCCAAGCGAGCTTCTCTTCCGGATAGCAGCCGCCTGATCTGTGGCACATAGTGGCGAGAGGTTGCAGAGCGAACCTGCCACTCGCCCTTCATCTGGCGGATCACGAGCTCGGAGTCTCCCCTTACCGTCAGCTCCTCGTCAATCCCCTCGCTTGCCAACCATTCCATGGCAGCAAGGAGGCCGGCGTACTCGGCGACGTTGTTGGTCATACCCCGACCCTGGCCGACAGCGCCGCAGCCACGGTGGATCACATCTCCGTCCCTCCGGACTATGTAGCCATAGGCAGCAACCCCACCAGGATTCTTGGGGTAGCATAGCCCATCGAAGTTGACGGTTATCAATGCCTCACCTCACTCGAAACGAAATGGGCACTAATACGTCCAGTACCTCCACAGACCCCAGTCGTATCCGATGCCAGCAACGTCGATCTGGTTCTCAGGAAAGTCGTCCCACATGGCCCCTGGATTGGACATGAGTTTTCCACCTAGCGGATACCAGGTGTAGCCTCCAAGCCCCGCGGTCGAGCGGCAATCCCAGAGGGAATCGTCGCTTCCCCGGACGAATGTGTGGATGAAGTCGGATGTGGTGCTGCCATCAGCAATCGCGAAGGGCTGACCGTTGATCAATCCGCCCCTTGGAAGCCAGACGCCGCTATGGGTGTCTGTGCGGTAGTCGTTGACCCAGAGAGCCCCATCGCCCCCCTTGGTGAAGACCGCGATGTAATTAGAGTATCCCGGCTCATTGATCGCAACAGGACTTCCAAGTATGTATCCGCCAAGGGGGTACCACGTGCTAGAGCCGCCGACCGGCGTGCACTCGTTGACCCAGACGGAGTAGTCAGAGCCATATCCCCAGACGAAGGTGTAGTACTTGCTTCCCTTGGCCACGACGTAGGGTGTGCCTGCATAGCGCCCGCCCAATGGGTGCCAGGCCGCATTGAGGGTGTTCAGGTTCAGGTCGGCCAGCCAGAGGCCATCGTCGCTCCCATGGACCATGATCCCTGCATAGCCGGGGTTGGTTGGGTCTATTACTGCAGTTGGGCTTGCGGATATGATTCCCCCGAGGCCGTTCCAGGCATGGCCCATCCCGACTGGATCGAGGAAGAGGTCCCAGAGGCCAGAGTCCGATCCACGCACGAAGACATGGATATTGCCGGAGCCGTCCCTGATCGCCCATGGATCGCCATTGAAGGCGCCTCCCAGGTTGTACCATGTGCCTCCCCGGTTGTCGAAAAGGGC
>JAFGMR010000058.1 GCA_016927425.1 Methanotrichaceae archaeon
AGGCACAAAGACTATCAGTAGATAGTTTCTCTTTGTGCGTCCTTTGTGGCTTTGTTCCTTTGTGGTTAAGTTTATTGTATGAATAAAGTCTACATGAGATCGCGAGCTATAGACGGTTTATAGAAACTCCAACCGATTTCAGAATCACGACCAACTTGCGGAAAGGTCTATTAATGTTCAGTCAGACCCCTTGATAAGAAGAGACGCCGGTGTTGGAGAGAAGTGTTCGAGTACCTCGCAATCCCCTTATCCCTGCTACTTCTCCTGCTCATCCTAGCGTTGCCTCTGATCACCATATATCTCTTCATAAGGCTGACCGAGGAGGCCTTCGAGAGGGTGGGATTCGGCCACTGGCATGCGACGCTGATGGTATTCGGCTCGGTTATTGGAAGCCTCGTGGATATCCCGATCAACGAAGCCCCCATCTCCAGCTACCCCCAAGGGCTGCTCGAGGCAACGAAGGCCCTCTCGATAACGTTTCCCGTCGACTTTCATCCAGTGCTCCTCGCAGTAAACCTCGGCGGATGCATCATACCAGTCCTCATCTCGCTTGAGATACTCCTCAAGCGCAGGGCATCGACTCGCAGGGCGCTCCTCGGAATCGCAGTCATTGCCCTAATCACCTACGCCGCAGCAATGCCGGTGCCTCGCGAGGGAATCGTCCTTCCAGTCTACCTTCCCCCAATGCTTGCAGCCCTCGTCGGAGTGGTCCTCGCCAAGCGCTACCGGTCCGCCCCGGCCCTCGCCTACGTGAGCGGCACCATGGGAACCCTCATAGGGGCCGATCTGATGACCTTGCTTACGCCAGGCGTCCTTTCAACGCTCTCGCCGCCGGGAAGCTATGAGTTGCCCCTCGTCCTCTCCATAGGCGGCGCTGGGGTGTTCGACGGCATATTCCTGACAGGCGTCCTCGCCGTCCTGCTTGCAGCGGTTGTCGTATGCATCTTCAACCGCTCCTGCAAGAAGTGACGGCAGACTTTATGAGCTCAAAGCCGTCCATCCCGCGGCGAGTGAAGAGACAGCAAAGCTTGGAGGAGGGACGGCAAAAGTTATGATCCCGGAAGAGGAGGTCAAGGATATGAGGTTGGCTGCCCTATTCTCCGGAGGAAAGGACTCCTCCTACTGCATCCGGCTCGCCCAGCTGGCAGGCCACCAGGTCGTCCGCCTCGTCACAGCATACGCCCCCGAGGCCTCCTATATGTATCATGTGCCAGCGATAATTCTCTCTGAGCTCGCCGCCGAGGCGCTCGAAATCCAGCAGGTCAAGTTCGAGGTAAACCTGGACGATGAGCTCTCCCCCCTGGAGGGAGCATTGTCCAGGCTTGATATCGATGGAGTTCTCGCTGGCGCTGTTGCATCAGAATATCAACGCTCCCGCATAGATAAGATATGCAAAAACCTGGGCCTTGAGCTAGTTGCGCCGCTCTGGCACAAGGACCCGACGATACTTCTAAGGGAGATGCTCGGGGACGGGCTGGAGATCATGATCGTGGGGGTATCGGCCGATGGCCTGGGCGAGGAGTGGCTGGGAGAGATCCTTGGGCCCTCCAACCTGGACCGCTTCCTCGACCTCTGCCAGCGCTTTCGCATCCATCCCGGCGGGGAGGGGGGCGAGTACGAGTCGTTCGTCCTCTCCGGCCCTCACATGAGAGGAAGGATCGCTCCTACGTTCAGGAAGATCTGGAACGGCGTCTCCGGAGAGCTGGAGATCGAAGGCGCCGAGCTGATCCCTCGGCCGTGACCCTATAGCAGGGATCAAATATAGATCCCTAGTAAGTGGAGCAGTATCACTAAGATCGCCCCTAGGGCCCCGCCGATTGCGCAAATGAGGATCACGATCCAGCTGTAGCCGATGTTCAAGTCCGCAAGGTTGTTTGCGACGAAGAGGATGACGAGGCCAATTGCGGCGTTGATGGCGAAGTTCTTGATCGACCTAAGCAGGATGAGGATCCCCAGAGCGACTGCCAGGACGAGCACCACAAGTCCCATCTCGATCATGAGCCATACAATCCCTCTACCTGCATAAATAATTCATGCTCATTGCCCTGATGAGCTGCTATCCACAGAATCAGGTAGTCTCCAGAATAAGTGTTGTTTAATAGATAGAAAACTATTTTGGAGGGACGGTCAGGACGCAGTTGCGGGAGTGGCGACCTTGCTCGGAGCCGAAATGCAACTGCGCAGCGTACTGTTTATATAGGAGTGAGAATGCCAAAAAGAATCCTCGGTAAATAAGCTCTGATTACCCCGGGAGCGTAGGCTTAATGCGGTATACGCAGGAAGATGGAACGGAAAGATGGAACCGAAATGCAGATACGTGGCACCGGCATTACGGAGGGAAGGATCCCAACCGCCGGGATCTGCTGGACCCGATAATACTCAAGACGCTTGGGGATGTCAAGGGGAAACGTATACTCGATGCCGGTTGTGGTGATGGTTATCTGAGCCGGAAATTTGCCAAGCTGGGCGCCATTGTCACCGCTGTGGAGTGTTCTCATCGGATGCTGGCCATCGCTCTTGCACAACAGCAGTATCAGCCTTTATCGATCACGTATCATAATGGGAACATTGCTAATCTGCCATTTTTATCCGACTGCTCTTTTGACGCGGTAATTACCAACAATGTTATCCAGGATACCGCAGATTATGTAGGGGCTTTCAGGGAGTTTTGCCGCCTTCTACAACCTGGAGGCATTTATCTCCACATCGTAAACCATCCGTGCTTTTCTACCCCCGTATTCGGTTGGGTAAAGGACGAAGATGGAAGGAAGCTGCATAGGAAAGTTGACCGCTATTTCGAGAGAGGTCCATTTCTTGTCCCCTGGAGTCTGAGCTCAGGCATGGAACCAACGATTGCCTGGCATAGGACGCTCGGCGATACTGTGAACTCTCTGATCTCCTGCGGATTTCGTCTCTCGCAGCTGCTGGAGCCGGAGCCCCCTGAATCCTGGTACACATTCTATCCGGAACGACTTGACGCTGCCCGTATTCCCGATTTCCTCATCCTGGTATGCACAAAGGAGATGACCGGTTGCTAGGTAGTCCCCCTATAGCTCTTGTTATTGGCTCTTACTCGTCGCATTTAGATGTGACCACAAAGTGAAAGCCGGTTCTAGAAACTCCAGCCCATTTGAGCATCGCTACCTGGCTAAACTAGTAACATAGTTGATAATATATAATAATCCTAATCTATTTTTTAAAATGTACCCAAGAGCTGCACTAGAAGCAGTGATGAAGATGCACCTTAGATTGTTGCCATGCAGATCCGGGCAAATCTCCTTTTGGATGCTTCCCACCTACAATGCTCTACGAGCCCTCGGTCATGAGCCCCCCGAACAATTCGAAATGCAGGTAGGCTTAAATAGCGTAGATTGGCATTTTATCCACCAACATGTATTTATTCCATCCATCGCGAGAAAGGTCGTAAATGAAGGAAGGGCAGACGAGATGAGTTGTATGATGAAGATATACTTGCTCGCCCTATTGGCGATTCTAATGGCCTCCGCGGCCGATGATGAGATGAGAGATCGTGGAGTGGTTATGGAGGCCGTTGACAATTCGACCTCGGTCATGGACTCCCTCAACTTCTCCGGCTTTTACTACGATCTCGACGACGGCCTGGGCACGGAGAGGATATCGATTACTGTCAAAGAAGGCTGCCTTTGCGATCCCGACGGCGTGATATACGACTCGATCAGACAGGAGAAGGCCTTCGACTTCGAGGATTGGGGAATGTACTACGTCATAGGATTCCTGGGGGAGGGCTACTTCGCAGGCTATAGCGGCGGAACGGGCGATGATGCGCCCGGCTGCCTCTACGACGAATCGCCCAACCCCGAGCCTCTCGCCGACGAGATGCTCTTGAAGGTCCTTATAGACGACGATTCAGAACATCAACTGAGTTCCGGATCCCCTCTGGACCTTGAGGATGGATATCAGCTACACCTCAGGTCGGTCGATGTGAACGGGGAGAAGGTGAGCCTGGAGCTTCGAAAGGATGGGGGGACCTTGGATTCCAAGGTGATATCGCCATCGTCCTCCGGGTCGGACACAGGAAGCGCGACCTACATCTATAAGAGATTCGTTGGAGGAGAAGAGATCGTCATCGTCGCCGTCCACTTCAAGAGCGCATTCCTCGGCGACGAGAAGGATCCGAAAAGCGGCATTGCATCGATCGACGGCGTATTCCAGCTCTCGGATATGCCGAAGGACGTTGAGGAGCAGGCCCAGTTCGATAAGATGCGGGTAGTTAGCGTCGATGCGACAGGAATTTTGATGAGGAATGAGGATGACAACATCACCCTCTCCAGGAACGATGAGATAAAGCTCATGGACCGATATTACATTCGCACCTCGGACCAGGAAATGGTAGACAGCGAAAACCCACTAAGGTTCTACATATACCGCGCCTGAGGCAGGGGGGTTCCCCCCCTATCCCTTCAGGCTAGGCGATACTCCTCCAGGCCGCCGACCAGTGGATAATAATCGAACTGCCCGGCAAAGTGGTAGGGCTCATCTCCGAGGCCGTTCCCATCCGAGTCCTCGCCTCCATAATCGCCCCATAGGTTGCCCGGATGGCTTCGAAGCGTGCGAGATTGGTAGATGTATTCGATCTCCTCGATGGAGTTCCAGGAGTTGCTGGACTCGACGATATAGTAGGCGTTCTCGTTATCCGTGATGCTGTTAAGGTAGATCTGGTTGTTATCGGAGCCGTCCAGATAGAGCCCATAATCGTTCTTGCAGATCACGTTTTCGGTGATAGTGTTTCCAATGGAATCTACCAAGGAGATGCCGTCATCCATGTTGCCCCACACTAGGTTTCCCTTCAGTCGGTTGCAGGCCGATCCAACGAGCGACAATCCATCGTAGATATTCTCGCTGATGTTGTTGTTCATGATTGAGGAGTTCTCCAGGCCCTCCAGATAAAGGCCATCCCCTCCATTCTTCCGGACCAGGTTTCCGACGACGATGTTGCCCTTGGAATCGGTGATGCTGATGCCATAATTGTCGTTATCGGCAACTATATTCCCCACTATGAGATTCAAATCGGCCTTATCAATATGGATCCCGTAATCGATGCTGTAGGAGATGTTGTTCCAATTGACCGTGTTTCCTTGCGACCCCTCGGTCAATATTATGGAGTAGCAGTTTTCAGAGAGCTGGTTATCTTCGATGAAGTTCCCATCGGAAATCAGAAAAAGGAGGCCTGCGTTGTTCTTACAGGCGCGATTCTTCCGAACGATGTTTCCAGAGCCGGACCACACGAGGACGCCCACGTTGTTTTCAGATAGGTCGCACCCCTCGATCGTGTTGTTGTTGCAGTTTTCAAGGCCGATTCCCACATCGTTATTGCGGATGATGTTGTCGGAAAGCACGTTCTTGTCGCTCTTCACTTTTATGCCCGCCTCAGGCCAGCGATCCCCTCCCCCTATCACCTCGACCCCCTCCACGACGATTCCGTCGGAGGCAAGCGTCATAGCCGAGCCGAGGCCTGATGCGTCCAACACCGGCCTTCCCGGTCCTGTGTCAAGCCCTCTAATCGTCAATGGCTTATCCAGAAGGACGCATTCGCGATATATCCCGCTCATGATAAGAATGGTATCGCCAGGTTGGGCGACGCCTATGGCGTCAGCTATGCTCGAATGGTCCGCCTCACCGTCGTCATCCACCGTCAATGTGGCTGCATGGGCATAAGCCATGAGCAAGATCGCGCATGCTGCCAAACCAGTTTCCCTCATCATATTAGGAGAACCCCCCCTATCCCGCAACCGTTGCGCCATCGAACAATGCCGATATATCCCTTCGGAGGCTATCGCTCATCAGTGCACCATCCAGCCGGGAGCTGGCAATCGACAGCAAGCTCATCTCATCGTAGGTTATTCCCATCAGATTAACACCGCCCAGGTCCACATCGATCAACGCAGAAAGCCTAAGGTCGGCGCCCCTCAGATCCGCCCCGGAGAGGTTGACATTCTGCAAGGCCACCAGATTGAGCGTGGCATATCTGAGATACGATCCTCTCATATCGCAATCCCGAAGCGATACGCTCTCTATCTTGCAGTTCCTGAGAACTGCCCCCCTCATATTCGTGCCCGTTGAGCCGATGAAGTAAAGGGTGGAGTCGGAAAGGTCAACCCCAGAAAGGTTTGCGCCGTTCATCTTGGTCATGATCATCTTGGACCACCTCAACGTCGCATCGCTCAGGTCGGAGTAGCTGATGTCCGTATCCTCCAGATTGGCGCCGTTTAGATTGGCATTTACGAGCTTTGAACGGAGGATGTAAGCCTTCGTGAAGTCGGCATAGCTCAAGTCGGCGCCCGTGAGGTCGGAGCCCATTATCTCTGCACGAGATAGCTGGCCCCGGGAGAGGTCGCATCCCCTCATATCGGCCCAGTTGAGGTAGGCATCCAACATGTTCGCCCTTGGGAGGCGGACATCGGTTAGCGTAGAGCCGCTGAGGTCGCATCGAAATAGACGGGCATCGGTTATATCCGCCTCGGTGAGGTCCGCCTCCTGTATGTCGGCCTTGGTGAAGTCGACCTTGTCGAGGATTGCCTCATGCAGAACCGCTCCATTCAGATCGACGTCTGTCAAGATCGACCCCCCCAGATCGGCCTCAGAAAGATCGGCGCCGCTCATATTCGTCCGAGCCATGAAGGCCTTCTTGACGGTTGCCTTGCGGAGATTTGCCCCGGCCATCATGGCCTCCGGGATCACGGCCTGGTTGAGCACAGATCGAGATAGGTCGCACCCTTCCAGGTTGGCTCCGGTGAGGTTTGCCGCCTCCATCCTACAGCCCACCATATTGGCATTCCTCAGATCTGCCCATGTGAGGGAGCTTCCCGAGAGGTCAGCACCTCTAAGGTCCGCGCCGGAGAGGTTGGATGCGCTGAGATCGGCCCCCACCAAACTAGCAAGTCTCAGGTTGGAAAAAGATAGGTCCGCCCGATTCAGCTGAGCGCCGGAGAGGTTCGCGGCGGAGAGATCGGCTCGGCAGAGCCTGGCTCCTGCCATCCTTGCATTGCTCAGGTTTGCATCGACAAGGCACGCATTGCAGAGGACCGCCCCTGAAAGCCATGCGGCCACAAGATCCGCCCGAGCAATATTTGAACCGGAAAGCCACGCAGATATTAGATAAGACTGGCTAAGGTTGGAATCGCTAAAGTCGGACCAGGTAAGGTTGGAAAGATTGAGGCTCGCCATGGAGAGATCCTGCCCTGAGAGGTTCTGATGGCTCAGTAGCGCTCGATCGTGCAGATCCGCAAAAGCCGCCGATCCGATCAGCAAGAACAAGGCAATCGCCCAATAGGCAGACCTCATTTCAAACCCTTAAACCAAGTTGTAGACATGAGGCAGAACCAGGAATGCAATATGGCAATGAATCCTCCAGGAGAGACGACTCGCCCAAATGGAAGCTCACTCCTAGGGAGATCGCCCCTCCATGGCTTGTATGTATTCATCCTTCGACAGCCCTCGAGATCCCTTCAAGGCTTCCTTTAAAGATGCTCCGTGCCCCTGGAGCCAGTCGAACTTGGAGCACAACTCCAGATCCGAGCAGTCGCTGCAAAGGGAGAAACCCTTATCTTTCGCACAGATCCGTATTGGGCATTCCGGCGGGCCGCCACCGCCCTCGCAGCCTGCACATAGCGCATTTTCCTCAACCCAAATGAGGCCCCTCTCGACCTGGTCCCAGTCGATCTCCGACCCGCCCGCCCCTGGCACGAGGGGAGCCCACTCCGCGATCTTGCAGCTTGCAATGACCTCCCTTGCCCTGCTCGCATCACTCGCTGCAAGACCGCTTCCCATGGGACAGGATCCACATGTAATCCCACAGGGCCCGGCCTGCCCAACCGCCAATCCCTTGATCTCCTCGGTCATCTTTATCGCTTACATATTCCCTCTCTTCAGTTAAGGATCTTTCGCAATTTTCAGTCAAGGCTGCCAAGGATGATAGAAGTTGGGCTTTCCATCCATATCAAAGGGCGAATGCCTTTGTGCGAAGATGCTCTTGACGATAGATGGCGAGATGCATTAAGGAAGCCGAAAAAAGATGGAGGGGAGGAGTTCAGGGCAGCAGAACTGCTGCTGCCTGAACTGCCCAGTCCACGAAACCCTCGGGAAAGAGCCCGACCCAAAAGACGGCGACCAGCGTCAGAACGAGAGCCGCCGCATATCCCTTTGGCTCGGAGATCTTCGGACCTGCAGGCTCCTTCAGGTACATGTAGCTGATTATCCTCAGATAGTAGTACAGCGAGAGCGCGCTGTTGAGGATGGCAAGCACCGCCAGCCAGACCAGGCCGGAATATATGGCCGAGCTGAAGAGGACGAACTTGCCGACGTATCCAGCCGTTGGCGGGATGCCAGCGAGGGCGAACATGAAGACCAGCATGCAAAATGCCGTTATCGGAGCCCTCCGGGCGAGGCCTGCATAGTTGGATATGTCGTCAGGATC
>JAFGMR010000059.1 GCA_016927425.1 Methanotrichaceae archaeon
GTACAGACGTGATGAAGGATCTATGGGTGGATCCGCACCAGCCGCGCCAGTCGAGGTTGGAAAGGAATATACCGTGAAGATCGAGGACATCGCCCGAGAGGGCGATGGCATAGGCCGCGTGGAGGGTTTCGTTATATTCGTCCCCGGCGCAGAGGTTGGAGACGAGGTCACTATTCAGGTCGACCGTGTAATGCGCCGTTTCGCCGTAGGCCATAAGGCATGAGCCAGGGATACCTGCAATGCTGTCCTGATTCCTCTTAAAGGATCCGGACACCCATCAATTTTTCTTAGAGTTTTCCGACGAGCCTCCTCGCAAACTCCGCATGCATAAGGGCAACGGGGCCATAAGCAGAGAGGGAGATCAAGAGTTCCCCATTGAGTAGGCATAAATGGGAACAGAAGAGGCGATTGATGCTGGTTGCCACTAGTACGTTATATGCCTAAGCAGGCACAGCAGATCGCTATGCATCTGTTTTATGTTCCTAAAAGAGTGGGAGGTCAGGGGGAAATGGCTCGCCCCATCCCCAAATAGACGTCTCTCACATGCTCTCCAAAGCAGGAATCCCGAGAGTATCCAGCGTGACACGAAGGGCGTTTCTGGCAGCGTTCACAAGAGCCAGCCTTGCCTCACGCAGACCAGAGGGCGCCTCGATCACGGGGCTGTAGCGGTAGAACCCGTTGAACGCCTCCGCAAGCTCTCGAGCGTAGGTCGCAAGCTGGTGCGGCTTGAGCTCCCTTGCAGCCTTGTCGACGATCAGATCGAACTGGGCGATCTTCTTGATCAGGGCCACCTCCGCCTCTCCAGTCAGGAGGGAGGGGTCGAACTGCTCTGGGAGATCTGCCTTTCGAAGTATGCTACAGGCCCTTGCATGGGAGTACTGGATAAATGGCGCCGATAGCTTCTCGAAGTCGAGGGCTGCCTTCCAGTCGAAGGTCGTTGCCTTTTCGGGCGATACCTTGACCACGTCGTACCTCACAGCGCCCAAGGCAACCTCCCTTGCAACCTCGCGGCGGAACTCCTCAGATTCCTCCGGCCTCCGGGTCGAAACCTCCATGTATGCCTGCTTCTCGACCTCGTCCAGGAGCTCGTCTGCGGTGATGAACTTGCCTCGCCTCGTGGACATGGAGCCCGTGGGAAGCGATACGAACTCGAATATGACCACCTCCGGAGCGGGTATCCCAAGAAGATCTAGGGCCGCTTTAAGCTGGGCCGATATGAGCTTGTGGTCCGCGCCGAGGACATCAACCATGCGGTCGCATCTCTCCGACTTCCAGCGATGATAGGCGAGGTCGCGGGAGATGTAAAGGGAGGTCCCGTCGCCCCTCATCAGAACCATATTCTTCTCGAAGCCATCCGCCGAGAGGTCCAGCTGCAACGATCCATCCTCCCAGCCGGTGAGGCCCGTTCCCTCCAGCTGCTCGATCAGCTTGGCCATCTCGCCGCTTCTGGCATACTCGCTCTCCCAATGGTAGCTGTCATGGCGGATGTTCAGCCGATGAAGGGTATCCTCTATGCCTGAGATAGCGTGATCTACCGCCACCTTCACCTTCCCCAGGGCCTGTGGATCCCCTGCCTCGTAGAGCTGGATCTGCCGGTTTATCTCGGATACGAGCTCGGGCCTCTCGGTGATCGCTCGATTGGCCTCGATGTAGACCTTGGCTATCGCATGATCGGCCTTGATCTCCTCCAGGGGGTAGTGGTCACATCCCCATACTACTATGGCGATCTGCCGACCCATGTCGTTTACGTAGTACTGGGTCTCTACGGTGCAGCCGGCTCGCCGCAGCACCCGCGCAAGGGTGTCGCCGATCACCGAGTTTCTGATATGGCCGACGTGCAGGGGCCCGTTTGGATTGGCCGAGGTATGCTCGACGATCACCCTCTGGGAGAGCCTGCCCTTCCAACAATCACCGCCCTGGGCCTCCCAGAGGATGGAAGCGAGGGAGCTGTTGCTCATGAAGAAGTTGAGATAAGGTCCAGCCTGCTCGACGCGATCCACCATCGACCCGGCCGGGATCTCGATTGCATCGCAGAGATCCTTTGCGATCGACTGAGGGCTCTTCGACAACTGCGGTGCCAGTCGAAAGGCTATGGATGAGGCTAAATCGGCATGTGGGCTGATCTCAAGCATGCCGAATCCATTGGTGGGGATCTGGTCCCATCCACAGACCTTCGCAGCCTCATAGAGGAGCGACTGGACCTCGTTCATGAAATCAAGGAACATGTAAACACCGTTATGTGACACCCGCGAACCGAATATATCAATATATGGCTCCTCCCCATCCGGTCGAGGGGGCGGGGGTTTCCAATGGCCGCCCTCTGAATCCAGCTTATAACCGCGGCACCGAGATCCTAGCCTGCCAGGCCCGCATTCATCATCATTCTCGGACTTAGGCTGTGGGTGCGAGTTACTCAAAATCGGTAGCGATCGATCTTGCGAAGTATTCCGCGAGAATTGCCTGCAGGCTATCGATTCTTGCACATTCTTTTCAACTGCCCGCACCAACTGCCCGGATTTTCGTACCGCTTGCTTTTACCAGATATGAGACCGGTCTAGCCCATTCATATAGGTCGACATAATCGAGATCCTATAGCGCAAGTCCGCCGGACCTGAAGAGAAGAGGGCTATCAGCGCTGAATTGGCCGCGAATTCAACAATCCAAAGGGCCATAAGCGCTGATGCGATGTATCCATGTCATCATCTTTGCCCCCCCAACCGTCTGGGCCAACACTCCATCGACTATGCTTGCATCCCCATATCGATTGCCCCTGCCAGAGCCCCCCTCAGATCAGCGCTCATCATCGTCGCATCCAGCTCGACAGGTCCGAGGCAATCGAGGAGCGTCTCATCCCAGGTAATCCTGCGCAGATCCGCCCCGGCGAGGTCGGTCTCGGACATCTTCACGTCGGAGAGATCGGCCCCGTAGAGGTCAGCATCGCTCAGGTTGACGGCTTCCATCGTGACGAGCGATAGATCCGCTCCCCGGAGATCGGCCCTTCTTAAGTTCACGTTGACCATCAATAGCCTTGCAAGCGTCGCTCCTCGCAGAATTGCCTCCCGCATATCTGCATCCTCCAAGACGGCCGAAGAGATGAGGGCCCCATCGAGGTTGGCTCTTGAGAGGTTGGCCCCAATGAGAACAGAACCTTGGAGCTTGGCTCCATGGAGATCTGCTCCCTGCATATTTGCGTGGGAGAGGTCTGACCAGGAGAGATCGGCCCCGGAGAGATCGGCGCAAAAAAGGTTTGCCCGGGCCAGACAGGCCCTCGTGAAGTCGGATTCCCGAAGGTCTGCCCAGGAGAGATCGGCGCCCAAGAGCTCCGATTGAGAGAACTGGCCATGGGGCAGGCGTCCCCCCTTAAGGTCGACCCAACTCATCCTTGCTCCAATAAGATTCGCATATTCGAGGGAGACCTCGCCCATCCTCCCCCCCACGAGGTTGGCCCCAACGAGCCTCGCCATCGAGAGGTCCGCACCCCTCAAGGTGGCCATCTCCAGATCTGCCCTGGTCAGATCGGCCCCAAAAAGATCGGCCCGGCTCAGATCAGCCTTGGAGAGCATCGATGATGTGAGGTCCGCTTCGCGAAGATCGGCATCGGTTAGGTCTGCACCTGCAAGCTTCGCCTCGACTGCCACTGCACCCGTTAGGTTGCATCCGACAAACCTTGCCCCGTTCAGCCTTGATACCGTCAGGTTGGCATAAGAGAGGTTCGAATGGGAGAGATCTGCCCATATGAGATTCGAGCCGACGACGTCGGCCTGAAAGAGAACGGCTTTGCGAAGGTCTGCTCCTTGCAGCCGAACCCTGCGCATACTTGCCTTGGAGAGATCCGCCCCCCTAAGGTCGACTCCCGTCATGTTGGAGCCTCTAAGCTCTGCCCTGAGGAGGAGGGCTTTTCTCATATCGGCCCTGGAGAGCTCTGCCTCTTCCAGGTCGGCATCCCGCAGATCCGCGCCCGCGAGGTTGGAATCGATCAAGTCCGCCCCCACCAAATGGGCCCTCCCCAGGTTCGCTCCAGTGAGGTTCGCCCTTACAAGGCTTACGCGGGCCAAGCATGCATCGCTAAGATTGGCAAAGGAGAGGTCGGCCCCCGAGAGATCGGCACCTGTGAGGTCCGCCCTTACAAGACTTGCGCGGGTCAAGCATGCATCGCTAAGGTTGGCAAAGGAGAGGTCGGCCCTCGAGAGATCGGCACCTGTGAGATCCGCCCTTACAAGACTTGCGCGGATCAAGCGAGCATCGTTCAGGTTGGCAAAGGAGAGGTCGGCCCTCGAGAGATCGGCACCTTCGAGGTCCGCCCTAGAAAGCAGGGCATGGCTCAGATTCGCTCCTTTCAGCGAGGCAGACTGCAGGAAGGCCGAGTCGATCGAGCATCCCATCAACAGAGATCGGGAGAGGTCAGAGTGATTCAGGTGAGCGCCCAACAAGTCCAGTCCACGAAGGTCCATCTGAGAGAGGATGGAGTGATCCTCGATAGGGAGAGCAGAACCAGCTGCCTGGACGAGGAGGGTCAGTAGGCAGATGGCAAGCGCTAGCCGTTGGGCCGAAAGCTGCCGAGAATCGCTCGAACCTCGATCGATCATATCAGATGCCCTCATAGGGCCGAGGTTGAAGAGGACTTTCTAAAACGGATTCGTTGTAGCTGCCAGGCCCCCCCCAGCCGAGGAGGATCAGATCATCCTTAAGATCCTCGCTGATGATCGATCCGTCCAGATGGGCATTGAGCAACGAGTGTAGCGTGAAGAGATCGCAGTCTATCCGCTCCAGGTTCGCCCCCCTCAAGTCGACCTCGGTCATCTCCACCATTGTGAGGCTTGCTCCCCTGAGGTTTGCTCCGCTCATATTGGCCTTGGTAAGATATAGAGCATCGAGGAGGGCGCCCTTGAGCTGGACTCCGCGCAGATCGGTCCCGCGCATATCGAGCCCGCTAAGCCGGACCCCATTGAGCGTGGCATGGCTCAGGTTTATTCCAATCAGGTTCACCTTGTCCATATTGGCGTTCGAGAGGTCAGCTCCATGAAGGTTAGACCCCGAAAAGTCTGCATGGGTTAGCCTTGCAGAGACGAGGCTTGCCTCTTCGAGGTCGGCCTCAGTAAGGTCGGCGTAGGCCAGGTTGGCCCAGCTGAGATCCGCATCCCTTAGTATGGCCCTCATCATATAGGAGCGAGAAAGGTCTGATTGGCTTAGATCTGCGCCGCTAAGGTTCGTCTGATAGAGCTCGGCCCGGCTCAACTGGCTCTCTGCCATGTTGGCGCCGCTTAAATCGGCCCAGCTCACATGGGCGCCCAGGAGGTTTGCCCGTATCAGATATATCCCCCTCATATCGGCTCCACTGAGATCGGTTCGAAATAGCCTTGCCTCGGTTAGATCTGCCCGGCCCAAATCGGCATCGGTGAGAGAAGCCTCGGTAAGGTCGGCCCCCCTGAGGATCGCATCCTCCAGGTGAGCCCCGGAGAAGAGGGCACGTCGCAGGGTTGCCCCTGAGAAGTCTGTCCCAACGAGGTTTGAGCCGGAGAGGTCTGCTGATGTGAGATCGGAGCCTGAGAGGATTGCTGATCTCAAATCGGCATCCTTAAGCCATGCATACCTCAGAAACGATGCGGAGAGGTCGGAGCGGCTGAGATCGGCACCGGTCAGATCGGACTGATTCAGATGGGACCGGTTCAGATCTAGTCCGGCGAGGTCGATTCCGCTCAGATCAATTCGATCCCCAATCGATTCGGCTTCAATTGGCATTGAATGGCCAACGCATATAGCGAGGAGAATGGCGATCGAGGCCCAGGCAAATGATTGGATCTTCATCTTCATATCCTCCATTCTAATAATGCACGTAAACGAAACCCCGAGCATGGATTCAAGCAACCCTCCATCTGGGATTGATCGCATCGAGATAGCTGAAATCGGCGAAGCTATAAGGGGCGATGTAGTACTCCTCGTCAGTCATGGGCCCATAATAGCTGTCGACGGCAAGGCCAGTGCCGGGATCCTGGGGATCCTTGACAAAGACCCAAAGGTGACCTTGCCCCTGCCAGGTACTCGGATCGTACATGTAGACCACATCGTATCCGAAGCTATCGTAGATCTGCTGCAGCTGCTGCGACCCGTCGTAGCACATCCCAAGAGGGGTCACCGGAAATATCACATATCTGCTGACAGTGGTGATGAATCGAAGGTCGACGGACCTGTTGAATGTTGCGTTCTTCTTCACAGCCGTCTCCGGGATGACCATCATGGGACCGCCTTCGATCGTGGGTGGCTCCATCCACAGGTCTGCCAATCGCGGCGATGCCCCATTGGGAGTGAGGTACACCTCCCCGCCGCTCAACCTAACGACCACGTACGTCTCCATCGGCGAGGCATCGAAGCCGTGGGTGACGAGGAAGAACGCCAGATCCTTGACAGTGACCCCGATATCCTCATAGCTGGATAACATGAGCCAGAGATCGTTCTCATCGCCGCCATGAGCCCCATGTGATATTATATAAATCGAGATATATACAAGTAATAAGGACTTTCTTCGAGATAGGCCAATTACCTTCCCCTCGGATGGATGATGAGCTGCACTTGCCCCTCTAATTGATCTAGCGAAATCCCCTCTAAACTATCCCAACCCCTGTTGCATCTATGCGACGATGAATAGCTTTCCACCTCCCGACGAGGTTTGCACCCATCACGAGAAGGCGATGGACGAGAGCCCCAATGCCGATCCGTCCAACATCCTTCATTAATGACGGAACATAACCATAAAGTGATAGATATATCTTATCCAAGTCGCACCTCCGAAGGCGAGCCACTCAATTGAGAGACCGCTAGATCGAACGTCGATTCCACGATCTGAAGATCAGCTAGTGCTCCGAAAGGGTGTTGGGAGAATCCTCCAAGAAGGAAGACTCTTGGAGCCCAGCTTAATTCTCCTCTTTGCCATGCTTGCTCTCGAATTCCTGCTGGAGATCGCATCCCAAGCGACCAATTGCATCCGAACGACACTGGCGGCAGTGCTTCATCTGCTTAATGATCCCTCCAAGCTCCTCCTGGATCTTCCTCTTCTCCGCGAGCGTTGGAGGCGTGATATGGGCGAACTTATACTGGGGGATGAGAGGCATGACGTTGTGGATGTAGACACCCAGGGACTTGATCTTCCTTGCAATATCGAAGACGTGCTGATCGTTTATGGTTGGGATGAGAACTGTGTTCACCTTCACGATCATCCTCCTCTTCAAGGCTTCCTCGATCCCCTTCAGCTGGTTCTCGAGAAGGATGGTCGCCGCCTCAAGCCCCTCGTAGCGCTTTCCTTCGTAGTTGATGTAGTCGTAGATCTCCTTGCCGATATTGGGATCGACGGCGTTCAAGGTCACCGTGAGGTTGGATACTCCAAGCTCAGCCAGAAGCTCGACCTTTTCCGGGAGGAGGAGGCCGTTTGTGCTTAAGCATAGGATGATATGAGGATACTTCTCGCCCACAAGCCGGAGCGTCTCGAAGGTCTCCTCATTTGCGAGGGGCTCGCCAGGGCCTGCCACCGCCACCACTTTGATGTAATGGTACTTATCGAGGACTTGATCGACCCTCTCCAATGCCTCCTTCGGGGTGAGGACCTGGCTTGTCACGCCTGGCCGGCACTCGTTGACACAGTCGAAGTCGCGAATGCAATAGCGGCATTGGATATTGCACTTTGGGGCCACGGCCAGGTGCATCCTCCCAAAAGAGTGGCAGGCTTTCTCGCTGAAGCAGGGATGCTCTTGTATCCGTCTCAGCTGCTCTGGGTCGTATGGGACGCGAGTTCCGGCAACATTGGCCACGGGATAGGTTTCCAGGCTCATATCAAGGACCTCTTGAGTACTCGGGAATATAATATGCAACCCCAACGCCTAAAAGGTTGCCGCCCCAAAGAGCCGCAATGCTTATCCACGAACCGATCCTCCATGCAGCTCATGGGGAAGAAGGATCATTGGGTCGTCTGGCCCATCTACCTGGACCAAGCTAAGAGCAGGGGGGAGGGCAGGATGATATCCAAGAAGGACTGCGTGAAGGATCCAAAGATAGAGGATATCGCCGAGGCCGCAAGGTCGCTTGGGCTCGCCCCAGAGGTCGAGAGGGAGATGAGGTATCCCGGGCAGTGGTACGAGCGGCCGGGAAGGGTGCTCATCAAGAAGAGAGAGCCGAAGTCCTCATTGCTTAGGAGAATCGCTCGCGCCATGAGGGCGGGGAAGCGGTGAAAATTATCGCTCCTGCAGAGTCTCGAACTCGGAGACGATCATCTTTCCTGCCACGACCTCATCAACGCTGTGGATGACGCCGCCGAAGTCCCTTATTCGGCTGCTGATCAGATCGTAATCGATATCCTCTCCCACTATTGTGGCCTTGATCGTCTCAGTCTGCTGGTCCACCTCGTAGAGGCTAAGGTTGACGCCGCTCACCCCTGGAAGCGATCCCAGGACGTCGGCGAGCTCTATTGTGGTCGGTACATGAGGCTTTAGGACATCAAGGACCAAACGTTTGATCATCTGCTTCTTGGCTCCGATAAGGTCATTCTTTGGTAGCTTTTCAATCTGCAGCATCGTAAATAATCTTTTCTCAAGGGGAGAGGCTTAATATCTCCAAGGCCAACGCGCCCATTATGATAGATCTTCATACCCACACGATCTTCAGCGATGGCGAGCTGATACCAAGCGAGCTTGTGCGTCGCGCGGAGATCATGGGTTATCGAGCCATAGGGATCACAGATCACGTTGACTTCACCAACGTAGAGCACGTCCTCTCCTCAGTCGAGAAGGTGAAGTACCTGGAGGACGTGCTCGATATGCGAATCCTAACAGGGGTGGAGATAACGCACGTTCCCCCAGAGAAGATGGGAAAGCTCGCCACCCTCGCCCGGCGGCTTGGAGCCGATATCATCGTCGTCCACGGTGAGACGCCGGTGGAGCCGGTGTGGCCTGGGACCAACCGGGCTGCACTGGAGATTGGGGCGGAGATATTGGCGCATCCCGGCTTCATTACTATCGAGGAGGCGGAGATGGCGAGGGATCGCGGGGTATGCCTTGAGATCACATCTAGACGTGGCCATAACATCACAAACGGCCATGTGGCAAGGCTTGCAATGGAAGCGGGGGCGACGATGGTCGTCGACACCGACACGCACAGCCCCGACGACCTGATAGACTCACGGCGAGCCGTCGAGATCGCGCGGGGGGCAGGCATCCCCGAGGAGATCGCGAAGAGGATGATCGAGGACCATCCTTTGGTGAGGTTTTAGTCGAACGAGGCCGATAGGATCGCAGTCGAACTAGGTTGGATTTTCGAGCGCCTAATCATGAAAAGCTCGCACTTCATACCGCCATTTAGGGCATCGGGCACGCTTCCCATACAGAGGATCGGCGGCCTTTCTCCGGAATCGCAGGGGAGATGAGGCGGTTGGAGGTCGTTGCCATCGATATCTCGGGCAGGCATGCGGAAGGTGGAAGATACATCATGGTCTGCGCCGCGGTCTCTGCCGATATATCCCCCATTGCCCTCGATAGGGTACACGAGGTGAGACAGATTCAGAGGACCAGCCGGAGAATGAATCTAAACGTCGTCGTTGACGTCATCTCCGATGCCGTGCAGGGACTCGACGGCCTCGTGATCGCCGAGCAAGGAGACCTCTACAACATCGAGGCCTGGCGCATAGAGAGCATACTCGGGAGAAGGTTCAAGTATCCCGAGTCGCTTGGAGAGCGCCTATTAGTCGAGCTTGCCCATCACATATCCATCTCCGGGAGGAGGATGCTTCTCGGTTTCGGGGAGGATTGATCGAAATGGAGGCCAACTCATCCCAAAGAGAGACGATGATCTAAAGACAGAGCCAGAGCCCAAGATCGCGGGCGAGAGGACGGCCGTCCTTCTGATGCGGGTCGATTCCCATTGGGAGGACGAGTCGGCGCGGATGGCTGAGCTTAGAGGGCTTGCCAAGGCTGCCGGCTACAGCGTCATTGCGGAGATCTCCCAGCGACGGGGAAGGGACAGCCGCTACCAGATAGGCAAAGGGAAGATCGCCGAAGCAGTCGCCTTTCGGCCCGACCGGCTCATATTCTACAATCCCCTTAGCCCCGGGCAGCTCTTCCACATAAGCAGCGAGTTCGATGTCCCTCCCATGGACCGGTTCAACCTGATACTGGAGATCTTCGCCAGTCGAGCCCAGACGAGGGAGGCGAAGCTCCAGGTGGAGCTTGCCCGCCTGACTTACGAAGCGCCCTTCGCCCGAACGATGGCGTCCCTTAGAAAGCTCAGCGAGCGTCCGGGCTTTCGAGGATCGGGCGCCTACGACGAGTCGGCATACCAGGATATCAGGGGTAGGATGGCGAAGATCCGCTCCGCCCTCAAGGATGTTGAGCAGACCGGGGAGGACCGAAGAGAGCGACGCCGTGAGCTCGGATTCGATCTAGTCGCGCTTGCCGGCTACACCAACGCAGGAAAGAGCAGCCTTCTAAACGCGCTTACGGGCTCCGCAGTCGCTGCCGAGGACGAGCTATTCACAACCCTCTCTCCGACGACCCGATCGATGAAGCTGGGCGGGCGAGGCCTTGTCCTAACGGACACCGTGGGCTTCATAGACGATCTCCCACACTTCATGATCAAGGCCTTTCGCTCGACCTTATCTGAGATAATCTATGCCGATCTGATACTGCTCGTCGCAGACTTGAGCGACCCCCCAGAGACGCTGAGAAAGAAGCTCGTCGCCTCTCACGCCGCGCTCTGGGAGTGCGAGACAAAGGCCCCCATGATCACAGTGCTGAACAAGGCAGATCTCCTCTCCCTCGATGAGATCGCTTCCGCCATCGATCAAATCTGGGACCTTGCGCCCCATCCGGTGGTGGTATCGGTCAAGACTGGCGATGGATTCAGCGATCTCCTTAGCAAGATCGGGGAGCATCTTCCCCCCTGGAGGGAGCAAGAGGCGCACCTTCCCTACACAGAGGAGGGGCTCGACAGGCTATACCATCTCTACAGCTCGGCAGAGATGCTCGATGTTAGATACGGCGATGAGATCAATGTTCGCTTCAGGAGCCGCGATAAGCTTGGCGATTCCGGAGTTGGGGGCTAGGTACATTGGATGAGACATCGCCCCTGGGAAACGGTCTGATTCGAGAGAGGTTCCAGCTGAAGGAGACGATAGCGACTATCGCCGCTCGGGATAGGTCGCATATCTTGGCTGCGGAGGATGCGATTAGGCGAAGCAGACGCGAGATCGAGGGGTTCATAGAGGGCGATTCGTTCTTCCAGATCACGCTCGATCCATACGACCGGCCGGTCGACAATGCGCCGGAGATCGTCCAGGAGATGGTCCGGGCAGGAAGCCTCTTCGGCCTTGGTCCAATGAGCGCTGTTGCCGGAGCGATTGCCCGCTATGCAGTCGATGCGATTACTGAAGCCGGGGCAACTTACGCCTTCGTCGAGAACGGCGGCGATATCTCCATTTTAAACGACTGCCCGGCAGTCGTTGGGATCTACGCCGGGAGTTCTCCGATCGGAGATATCGCTTTCGAGGTCCCGCCCCGGGATGAGCCGCTGGGAATCTGCACGAGCAGCGGAACCGTTGGGCCTTCGATCAGCTTTGGCCATGCAGACGCCGCGGTGGTGATTGCGCGCGACTCCATCCTTGCCGACTCGGGGGCAACGGCTCTTGGAAACGCTGTTTCGAAGGACGGGGATCTGCAGGAGTGCTTCGCCGCAATCGACCGGCCGGGAGTATCCGGGGCGATAGTGATACGGGGGCGGGAGATGGCGCTCTGGGGAGAGATCCCGCCGCTTAGAAGGGCTCGAATGAGGCCTGAGCTCATCACGAGAGGGTAGAGCGATCATCGAGGAGCTTTTCGACTTCTCCCATGAACTCATACAGATCATCGAGATCATCGGTTAGGATCCGGAAGGCAAGGGCGTGGTCGATTTTGCCGTACTGATACACGATGATGTTTCTAAAACCCCTCATCATCCTGAGCTTCGCTGTCATCTCCCCTGTCAGTATGCCAGCTTCAAAAAGGTTCTCCACGATCCCTTGATCTCCCTCGGGGACTCCTAGCATGAGGTCCGAGTTGATGATGGCACACATATCGAAGGCCGTCTCGATGGCATATTCCGCCCGCTTATAGATGCCATCTTTTACAATTCCAAGCCTTCTGAACTCCTCGGTGCTCAGAGGTAGGTGCTCTTGGACGATCCTTGCGCTCTCCTCCATCTCCGCAAGCTTCGCTCTTATCACCCATGTTCTTCAGATTTCCCGCTAAACTGACTTAAATCCATATCCAATAAATGTTAAGATAATCTACAGCAGCTGATTTTTGCTTTAAAATCTACATATTTAGTATATTTCTGTAGAACAGACTCTACAATCAAAAAGCTTATATACATATCGATTTCTGTTTTATATTGAGAACAGACCATGTACTTGCAATCACACTCTCGGAAAAAGAACGGCAAAGCCTACATGTATTACTCTCTTGTCGAATCCTATCGAGAGGGTGGAAAGAGTAAGAAGAAAGTGATGTGTTATCTTGGCGATCTTACACCGCAACAAGCCCAGCAAATCCGTAATATATTAAAAATTACTCAAGAATCGGATATATTAGTTGTAACTATGAATGACCTACTTTTCCAAGACCATTGGCGTTATCTTGATGTAGCTTTTCTGAATCATTTGTGGGACAATGAATGGGGACTATCAAACATCTTCCCGTTACCTGAAGAGACAAGTAAGACCAAGAAGAAAGACATATCAACCACCGACGTAGCTAAGGTTCTCACTTTCTACAGATGTTTGAATCCTGGAAGTTATCTATCTGCAGTAGAATGGTTTGGAACAACTGCGTGTGATCGTATTCTCGGAATAGACGAGAATCATTTCAACGAATCGCGAATCTATAGGGAACTATCTGTAATTGATCAGCAAAATGAATTGATTGAGCAGTGGCTTTATCAAACATTGATGGAACAACACAAGGAAAGCATGCGAATTATTTTTTACGACCTCTCAGACTCATATTTTGAGGGACAAAAATGTCAGCTTGCTAAACCTGGTCGAACCAAGTCCAACGGATTTAAAGATAGGCGGATTATTCTATCCCTGCTCGTTAACTATGAGGGCTATCCATTCTCGTGGGATATACTTGAGGATTATACATCTGATGTTAGGACGCTTAAGGAGAATGCTGATCGATGGGCGGAGCGGTTCGAGTCTCCAAAACTCATCATGGTTTTTGATCGCGGAATGGTATCTGACGACAATCTCCAACATCTCGAAAAGGATGGCAACTATCTTTACGTCACCGCTCTAGACAAAGACCAGCTTGCTGGGGTCGAAGGTGCTAATTTAGAGCGATTCGAGGCTATTACAGAAGAAACCGCAATAGATAAGATAATATCTGCAGGTTTTTCAAGATATGATGATTCCACATACTATGAAGACCTAGGCGTTGATCGCGATGGTAGACGTCATGTTTTGGTATTCAATTTAGATCTTCTTAAAGCGCAACAAAAAACAAGAGAAAATCTCATTGAGATTGCTTTAAAAGAGCTAAGCCAAGAAAAA
>JAFGMR010000060.1 GCA_016927425.1 Methanotrichaceae archaeon
CTGTACCCGGCGAAGTAGTTCTCGCCCAGGAAGCCTATGGAGTAGTACCAGCCCCAGTCCTCGAACTCGAAGTCGTTCTCCTGCTTGCTGGTGCTGTACTTTACACCGCTGGGCTCCTCGAGCTTGGTGCCAGTGATGGCCATGGTGATCTCTTCGTTGCCCAGATCATCATCGATGTCATAATAGAACCCGGCGAAGTTCTGGGGGTTCCAGGTGTAAGATGCGCCATCGACGACGGTCTGCACCTCGCCTCTGACCTGCACCTTATCGACTGCTCCCACTACCATCGCTGTCGCTAATAATACCGCCAACGATGTGAGCATAATTGCAGTCATCTTCTTCATCTTTTAACCTCCTATTTTCCCTTCTCGGAAACCTTACTTTTGCAGCATACAGTCTGATTATTCTTAAAACCACTGCCTAGATATAATCTTCGATAGCCTGGCATATTTCTCTGCGGCGCTACCTCTCCGGCGACCGGCCATCTGTTCGGCGTCTCTCAGACATGTATTGCTTCATCACCCTCCAGTAATCCCCAAGAAGGGGATTATAGCGTTATGGTAGAGTATTTCCCTATTATATCTTTTTTGGTCCTCTTACCACACATTCGGGCCACGCCGTTCATTTGACGCTCATTCCATTATTTACTTGCTTCCCTCGGAGATATGCATGGCAAAGGCCTCTGCCCACATTCCTCATCGAAGAAGCAAGAGGCACGAGAGCCACATAGATATTAGGATTGATAAAATATATTTATAAAATTAATCATGTGCCGATATGGGAAACGATTTTACCCAACACAACCCTCTAACGATTGCATGACCAGGACTGCTATAGTATATCACCCCACCTACCTCCGGCATGAGACAAGGGATCATCCGGAGAGGAAGGAGAGGCTCCTCGCCATAATGGAGGCGATCGCCTCATCCGGCATTGAGCCTGTGCGGATAACCCCTGATGCCGCAACGGTGGATCAGGTGGCGAAGATTCATAGCCAAAGATATATCGAGCAGGTGAGGACCACTGCCGACCGCGGCGGAGGATATCTGGACCTCGACACGGTCGTATCCAAGGACTCCTATGATGCAGCCATGATGGCCGCGGGCGGGACAATAGCCGCAACCGAAGCCGTCCTCGGCGATGTCGATTCCGCCTTCGCCCTCGTCCGCCCGCCAGGCCATCACGCCATGCCCCATAGGGGTATGGGATTTTGCATCTTCAACAACGTGGCAGTGGCGGCCAAGTACGCCCAATCCCGTGGTCTGAAGCGAGTTTTGATCGTGGACTGGGACGTGCACCACGGAAACGGCACAGAAGCGGTCTTCTACGACGATCCCTCCATATTATATTTCTCTACCCATCTGTATCCCCACTATCCAGGCACGGGAAGGGCCTCCGATGTGGGGGAGGATGATGGCAAGGGCTACACGGTGAACGTTCCGCTCCCCCAGGGAACTGGAGATGATGGATACCTCATGGTCTTTCGAGAGGTGCTCGTGCCGATTGCAATGGAGTTCAAGCCAGATATCGTGATGATATCATCGGGACACGACGCCCACAAGGGCGATCCCCTCGGCGGGATGGGGATCACGACTCCGGGCTTTGGAGCCATGGCCGGAGTCGCAAAAGAGATCGCAGATGGCCTATGCGATGGCAAGGTTATCGCAACCCTCGAGGGAGGCTACCGCCTCGATACCCTATCGGCATCGGTAGTCGCCGTCCTGAAGGCATTCTCTGGAGACGTCCCAAAAGTCAAGGTCACGGAAGACATCCGCACAGCCCGCAGGATCGAGGAGGTCAAGGCGGCACAGAAGCCCTACTGGCGATGCTTTAGCTGAGGGGCGACGTCAGCAGATCCGGTCCCTGGCCAGGAAGAACTCTGCGAGAAGGGCCCTGAACTCGGAGTCGCCGATCTGCAGGAGTTCACTCCCCCCGTATATCACGTGGCCTGCCCGAACCTCGGCAGAGATGTGTTTGCCGAGCGCAAGCCCCGATATCTCCATATCGATGAGGTCTCGCGCCCTTGTGTAGCGGCGAGGGATCTCGACCACCGCGCGTCCCCCCTCGATATATGGGCCGGAGATGGGCTTATGGCTTGCAAGGAACCTATTCAGGTGCTCTTCCTCCCAGACGGGCGGGCCCATATGCTTTCGAATGAAAGGAAGCTCCCAGATATCGAGCTCCAGCAAAATCCGGCCTAGGCCGTGTGGAGAGCCAGCCGGATCGCGATGCCAGGCCACAGCGCTTCTCATCACCGAGAACCCCCCCCTTGCTAGAAGCGCGGAGATCGCCTCCTCCGCCTTTCTTAGCTGCGGGAAGAGGACATCCTCGACCACCGCCGGAGCTGGGAACTCGATGAGGATCATGTAAGTGCCACGATCGTGGATATGTCGAAGAAGATCGCCATCGCTTAAGGGCTCTGCTCGATGAGGAAAGAAAAGATCCAATGCCGGTGCCTCCAGGAAGCATCGCGATGCTGCAACGAACTTGAACATCCGATCAAGGGTTAGGGCTGCCGCCACGTTTCGGCCGGGGTCGACAGGGTCTATCATCGCCAATGGCGAATCGTGATCCCGCCTGGAGTGACATTCCAGGTCTATCACCTCGCCCGGCCTCCAATTCGATGCCGCCTCCAGGACCCCTCTAAAGGATCCATAGCGAAGTATCAATAGCTCGGCCAGGTATCCGGAGAAACCCCCCGTCTTCAACTCTGAACCGTAGACGCCCACCCCTTTCATGAACTGCTTGAGGAGGAGGACCTGGTCCTCGAGGCCCGCAATCCTTCGTGAGACATAAATGGAATGAAATGGCGTCCGATCCACCGCAGACCTGATTCGCCGGGCATCTTCCAGGCGGAAGCATGGGACCAGATCGACCTCTATCCCATCGGCTACGGCCTGGACATAGGCATGCTCCGCATACCTCTCCTCGTGCTTGGGAAATAGCCTTCTTGCAAGAAACAGGGCATCGCCGAGGTCACCATCCTCAGGGACTGAGAGAAATATATCCAGGTCGCAGTCGCCGGAAAGCCACGTCCCTCGCGCAGCCGATCCCGCCAAGATGCCCTGGCAATCGAGATTCTCGGCCTTTGCGCTCTCCTCAATGCGAATTAAGAGATCGCGTGCTGTGCCCTCGAGCCTCGCCCTCTCCTCCGGCGTTGGCCTGATCCGCTCGAGAACGCGATTCAAGAGATCAGAGGGGGTACTCGGCCAGGTCCTCGTATATCGGCCCTCCGGGAGTTAGCGTGCTCTTCTTCAGGAGGAAGCGATCGACAGTGAACTCGCCAAGTTCGAGCCGCATCTGGCTCATCCTCTCGGATAAGATCGCGCTCGTCTCGGGGTTCGGTCGCCCAACACGGCCGAGGGTAGCATGTGGACGAAAGCCTTTCTCCCTGGGGAATCCCAAGGGCGAAAGGGCGTCATCAACCCCGCGATGGAGCGGCGAAAAATCGCCCTCTGCTCCGAGCCAGATCACCCTTACCGAGCGACAGGGAAAGGCCCCAAGCCCGGATATGCGGGCGACAAAGGGCTCTGCCCTAACCCTGCCAAGGGCTTCTTTGACAGCGCCCAGCTGCGCGAGGGCGACGTCCCCCAAGAACTTGAGCGTGATATGGACAAGCTCAGGCTTGACCATTCTCACGCCCTGCAATGTGAGCCCCTTTTGGGCCTCCATTATTCCCGGGATCATCGATTCTGGGAGCTCCACTGCAACGAAGGACCGGATCCCCTGCTCGGGCCTCCGTCCCTGACTCATCTAAGCACTCCGCCCTTGCTCGCGGAGGTAACCGACCTCCTGTATCTGTCGAGCATCCCTCCGCTCACCTTTGGCTCTGGAGGCTTCCATGAAGCCTTGCGGCGCTCGATCTCCGAGGCCTCGACGAGGAGGTCCAATTTTCGGCCTGGAATGTCGACGGAGATCTCGTCTCCATCTTGGACGAACGCTATCGGACCGCCCGCCGCGGCCTCTGGGGAGACGTGGCCAATGCAAGGACCCCTCGTGCCGCCGCTGAACCTGCCGTCGGTTATCAGCGCAACCGACTCGCTAAGCCCAGCTCCCGCGATTGCCGAAGTTGGGGAGAGCGTTTCCCTCATGCCCGGGCCCCCCTTTGGGCCCTCGTATCTAATAACCACAACGTCGCCTGCCAACACCTGTCCGCCCATTATGCCGGACATGGCATCCTCCTCGCTCTCGAATACCTTGGCGGGGCCCTTATGCTTCATCATAGCGGGCGAGACTGCAATCTGTTTCACCACGCTGCCATCCGGCGCGAGGCTTCCCTTTAGGATAGCGATCCCCCCCTCGGGATGTATCGGGGAGTCCAAGGTTGCAATGATCCGGGCGTTCGTCAGAGGATTCACCGGCACGAAGTCGGCAAGCTCCTCTCTAATCGTCCTGCCCGAGACGGTCATGGCGTCGAGATTCAGCTTTCCCTTTATGCGGCTCATAACGGCCCGAATGCCGCCGGCCTTGTCAAGATCGATCATGTGGAACGGGCCGCCGGGCCGGAGGTTGACGAGATGGGGAGTTTCAAGGCTCAGCCGGTCGAATAGATCCAAGTCCATATCGAGGCCGAACTCCGAAGCGATAGCCGGCAGATGCAATGTGGTGTTGGTCGACCCTCCAATCGCCATATCCACGCGGATGGCGTTCTCGATGGATTCAATGGTTACGATCTTCCTCGCTGTGATTCCCTGGCGAACGAGCTCCATGATCCTCATTCCAGAGAGTTTGGCTATCCGCATCTTCTTCGCGTCGACCGCGTGTGCCGTCGCGCATCCAGGGAGGCTCAACCCCATAGCCTCTGTCATGCAGGCCATGGTGTTTGCGGTGAAGAGGCCTGCACATGATCCCGCGCCTGGACAGGCTCCATCCTCGAGGGCTTTGAGGGCCTCGCCACCCTTCTGCCACCCCTCGAATACGTTGATAAGGTCCAGGTCAGAGTCGCATGCGAAGCCGGGCATCATAGGACCGCCGGTAACCGCGATCGTCGGGAGGTCCAGCCTGCCCGCGGCCATTAGATGTCCAGGCACGATCTTGTCGCATGAGGCTATCAGCACGAGGCCGTCGAGCTGATGCCCCTCGGCCATGATCTCGATCGAGTCCTCGATCAACTCCCTGGAGGGAAGCGAGTACCTCATGCCTCCATGGCCCATGGCGATTCCATCACATATGCCGATGGTGTGGAACTCGAAAGGCACCCCCCCTGCCATGCGTATGCCATCCTTGACCGCCTGTCCGATCCTATCCAGATGGATATGGCCGGGGATGAAATCGTTGCTGGAGTTGGCAACCCCGATGAAGGGACGTTCGATCTCATCATCGGTCAAACCCATGCCCTTGAGGAGGGCCCGATGGGGAGCCCTTTTTGCGCCTACCTTGGTCACATCGCTTCTCATGGAGATACCTCGAACCAGCCAGTGCATCATCTATTTAAGTAGTTGATGATCTCCCTCGCGAAGAAAAATTATATAGAGTATATTCAAATGGATTGGACCCCCCCATATTCAAGGGTTATATAGACGTGGATCCAGAGCGAAAAGCCGGTGATAAAATGGATCCATATCATCTCTTCCTACTATTCCTAGGGCTCTACATAGCCCTGATCATCGGGATCGGAGTGATGAGTTCGGGGCGTCAGAGGTCGGTCGCCGACTTCTGGCTTGCCGGCCGAGAGCTCGGGGCAGCCAACATCAGCTTCTCCGCAGCGGCATCCTGGCTCTCAGCGAGCGCGCTCCTCCTTGCAACCGGGCTATTCCTATTCCTGGGGGTAGGCTCCATATGGGTGTGGGTCTTCCCCAACATCGCAGCTCTCGCAATCGTCGCCGCGATATCGAGCCGCATAAAGAACATACCTGCCATGACACAGCCCGAACTGCTCGAGATCCGTTATGATCCGATGGTGAGGGCCCCCGTGGCTCTCGCCATCGCTGTGATGATGATACTCTTCTCCGTCGTGGACTTCATCGGCTTCAAACTGGTCCTCGGGACCTTCTTCGGAGTTCCTCCGCTCTATGCCATCCTCATAATGGTGGTCGCTGTATCCATCTACGTCAGCCTCGGCGGATTTCGGGCAGTCGTCTGGACCGACCTCGTGCAGTATATATTTCTCGCAGGCCTTGCGATCTTCGTTGCCCTCGTGGCGATAAGGCTTCCCTCAGAGAACGGGACCACATTCCTCGCCGCCGCCACATCGATGGGCGGAGACTGGTGGAATCCCTTCCTCTTGGGCGGAATCATGGGCGCCATGATATTCCAGATGGCCCTCCTCCCAGGATGGGTCGCGGAGCAGGATCCCTGGCAGAAAATATGGGCTGCGAAGGACAACGCCTCCGCGAAGAAGGGCCTTCTACTTGGGGCAGGCCTCCTTGCCCTCGTCTATATAGCTTGCTTCCTCGCCGCCATCGGGCTGAGCACGGGGTATCCCAGGCCCACGGGCGAGGTCGAGGCGGAGATGCTCTACCTCAAGCTCATAAGCGACTCAGTCGGACCGACGCTGCTTGCCGTTCTGACGCTCGGGTTCGCTGCAGCCTCCATGTCGTGTACCGACACCTTCGCGACATCAGGCGCCTCATGCATCTCCCGCGATCTTATACAGAGACACATCCGACCCCAAGCCTCCATGAGGGAGATGATGGTGATCAACAGGGTGCTCGTCGTCTTGATGATAGCATTCTCCGCAACAATCGCCCTCAATGTGGAGAGCATCATGGATGCCGTTATCATCGCGACGGTGATCGGAACGACCTCCTACTTCTTCCCCATCATCGGGGGGCTCTATTGGAAGAGGGCAACCAAGTGGGGAGCGCTCGCAGCCCTGATCTCAGGCGGTGGAACGCAGATCGCCCTCATCGCGTATGAGCAGCTCATTCTCAAGGGAGATTTGAGCAGCATCTCCCCCTTGCTGACCGAGCACGGGGTCCTCGTCGGCCTCACCCTCAGCGCAGTCACATTCGTCGGCGTCTCGTTGATCACCCCTGCGCCTTCGGCCGTGCGCCTTGCCCCCTTCTTCCCAGAAGTGGCCTCCAAGATATTCAGCAAGGAGATCGTCCAGGTCGATCGAGAGAACTCCCGATATGGAGAGGTCTTGTCCCACCTCGACGAGAGGACGACCGGCGAGAGGATTCAGCTCAACCTTGCAATCGATCTTACGTCGGTTATGGCAGACGGCGCCCAGATCAGGCCGGACCTCAACTGGGAGGGGCTAGTCGATGACCTGCTCGCCGCGCACACGCTCTGGTTTACGCCCACTGGAAGCCACGTGGTCTATCGCTTATCCCAGGCGGATATGCTCTCCTGCGTGAAGATGGTGCGCGGCGACCGGATGCAGATATGGCTCTCGGCAGAGCCCAGGGTCGATCAGGTCGAGCGGCAGAGGGATGAGATGTTCCTATCGTTCGAGGAGATCCAAGACGTCCTCTTGCATAGGGGGCTATCTGCTTCACCGAAGACATGAAGGCCCTCGGAAAGGTCGAAGAGGTCGACGTGATCGTTGTGGGGGCTGGGCCTGCCGGCTCGACAGCAGCCGAGAGAGCCGCAGCAGCAGGCGCAAGCGTTCTTCTGATCGATAGGAAAGAGGAGGTAGGCTCCCCGGTCCAGTGCGGCGGATTTCTGCCAGAGGCCCATGAGCTACAAGCCCTGATGCCCCATGCTGACCTCCCCGCAACACTGGTCGAGATACCAGAGCGCTGCGTCCTCCATCGAACCGAGATCCAGCGCCTCTATGCCCCTAGCGGGAGGTCCAAGGAGTTTCCCGTCGATGGAAGGGTCATCGATAGGAGAGCATTCGACCGTCATCTCGCATACAGGGCGATCTCAGCGGGAGCTAAGATGTTTGTGGGAACGACGGCCGCTCCAGAGAGAGGATTCCTCCGCCTTCGAGGAAGGGGATCGGGGCTGCTCTCCCCACGAGTGGTCGTTGGAGCGGACGGTCCTGCCTCAGCGCTTGCCAGGTCGCTTGGAGTCAGCCATAGGATGGAGATGGGCATCTGCCTGGAGTTGGAGATGGCAGGGGTCGAGATAGATGCGCAGGCTGCAGAGATGTACTTCGGAACGAGGTTTGCTCCCGGAGGCTACGCATGGATCATACCGCTTGGAGAGGAGATCGCCAATGTCGGGGTGGGGGTGAGGAGGTCATACATGGATGAGAAGATGACGCTCTCCGCCCTCCTCGATCGCTTCATCATGGATCATCCAATAGCCGGCCCGCGGCTGAGGCGGGGCCAAGTCATGGCTGTGATGCGCGGGACGGTTCCCGCGGGGGGGATGGTCGGCCCAATTCAAGGGGGAAGGATACTACTCGCCGGCGACGCGGCAGGCCATGTCATGGCCACAAGCGGCGGTGGCATTCCCCTCGCGGTCGTCGCAGGTTCCATCGCAGGCCTAATGGCTGCAAGATCGCTGCAAGGAGAGGCGTCCCTCAATGACTATCCTCGGATGATCCATGAGTCCTTCGGAAGGGAGCTCGACCGCTCAGTCCAGATGCGACGATTGGTCGACCTGCTGATGAAGCGCGATCATTTGATGGACACTCTCTTCGACCATATCGACGCGGAGCAGATGAAGGCCATGCAGCGGGGCAGTATCCCCGGAGCGCTCGGACGGATCTGCGACGCCCTCGCGAGGTCGGGATGAACCGACTTAGATCGTCCCATGGTCGGATAATCCTAAGGAATCGAAGAAAAGCCGTTATGGACGCGTTTTTCCGGGTGACCTGCTTTAGATCGTCGCATGGGCGACGAGTATGAGACAGCCAGTTCCCAGCACATCCATGGAACTGCAGAGGATGGGGATCACCACGTTGTCGGGGTCGACCCCGACCTTGATGAAGATATGCGTCAGGTAATAGGTAATCGATATTGCAAACGCGGTTGCGGCAAGCCCTGCCACTAGACATATCCTGACGAGGTCCCATATTCCTGGAGAGCTGAGGCCGGAAGCGATGGCCACGGTCTCGGCGATCAGTCCCAGGGTTGGAAAGAGGAGCAAGGAGAGGACGATCAAGCTCAGGAAGTTCCTCTTGGTCGCCCCGTCAGGCCAAATCTCAAGCCTCGTGATGCCCAGGTGATATGCGGAAGTGAGCTGAGACGAGAGGATCCCCCCTAGGTTCCCCGCTTCGGCATTGATCACAGGAAGGATCATCAGCACCGCGGCGTAGGAGAGAAGGAGTTCCATGTTGAAACCCATGAAGATCCCGCCAACCGTGTTCAGCCCTGCGCATAGCACCAATATGGGCACCGACTGCCTGATGATCCGGGCAAGAAGGGGCCTTCCAGCCGTGATGCTGTAGACCCCGGCGACTATCGATAGGACTATCACAGCAAGGCTTGCAATCGCCACCAGTGTATCGCTCAACGCAAGCACTATGACGATGGACAGATAGAGCAGGGGTATTGTGGTGATATCGCCCGCTGCGGTTATTAGCGGCAGCGAGATGTTGTCCGGATCCCACCCCTTCCGTATGCTCTCGGCGATCATGAGCGAGGTAAATACCAGCAGCACCGTCCCTGAGAGGATCCCCGTCAAGGTCGATACCAATATCAGATGGTGGAGGCCCATAATCTCCACACCGGCAACGAGGCTGAACATCTTCACGATCATCGCCAGCATGAGCGATAGGATCAACGTCCTTACCGCCGCCCCTGCCACCTGATCGCGCATAGCAGGTGAGCTGCGATAAGGAAGTGCGATCTCGCCCGTGTGGAGGCTTGTTCCGAGCATCGCCCCAAAGGAGCCGAAGATATTGCCACGCATACCCATCAGGCCTGGAACGAGTATGAGAAGGCCCGGATAGATCGCTAGAAGATGGGCCATCTTGGCGATGCTGTAGCCGGCGAAGACGTCTGATGCCGCGCAGATGAAGAGCGCGAAGTAGCTCTGTTTTACGATCTTGGGTATGTTGCCGAAGGTAGAATGCTTTTCTGGCGCGGCCAATATGATAGAACTCCAAACGCTAAGCAGCGAACCGCCCACTCCTTCGGCCATCTACTCACCCTTCGCCCATTCGTCACCCCAGATCGATTCAGGGCCATTTGCGGCGCAATCTCCAAACCTGGAGCAACCGGGCATGACTGAGGGGATAGCCCCCTCAGAGAAGGCCTGGCTTACTTCTTACCTTCGCCGCCGGCCTTTCCCAGGATCTCCTCCACAGGCTTGTTCCCAGCCTCGATCACCTTCATATTGACCTGGCCCACGTCTGCGGAGATCTCCCGACCATGGACGCTCTTTCTCCTCTTGCAGCCTTTGGCGAGCGAGTTGTACCCAACGCCACCAGCTATCAGGATCTTGCGCCTCCTCGTTCCCGGTAGATCCTTGCGCATGGGAAAGCCCTCTCTATCGCTTCCACCCGTTATCTGCAGCCGATAACCCGGCATCCCAACTGCATCTCCTTCGACCGTATCGCCGATTCTTCGTCCTAGGAGCTTTGCTGCACCTGCATCCTTGACCTCGACCTGGTAGGCCTTGCCGCTCCCTGGATCGGATATAACCACTCTGAAGTCCATCTTTTTTCCTCACATGTGAACGTAACAGGGCTCTTCTACCGGCCCCACCCTTATAAAGCTTTATCCACCCCGGGAGATCACTGG
This sequence comes from Methanotrichaceae archaeon, assembly GCA_016927425.1. GTDB lineage: Archaea > Halobacteriota > Methanosarcinia > Methanotrichales > Methanotrichaceae > JAFGMR01. The sequence continues at coordinate 10,584 of JAFGMR010000060.1, forward strand.
AACTCGTTCATCCGGCAAAATAGTCCACAAGGCCGGATATGGGAAAGCTTCGCGTCCTCAATCCCGGCCTCCTCGATCTCCAGGGGTCCGTTGACACTGGCAGAGAGGGCTATTCCCACCTTTCCCGCACTCACGGGACAGCCGAGGATGGGCTCTTTTCGCCAGCGAATCGTTATCATCCGCCTATACCGACCTCTCACACCAGGGAGAGCGCCCCCTCCGCCATGTCGAGGGCGCTAGAGGGGATCTCCCTCACGTTCGCGAGGATACGACCGGATCCCACGGATATACACTTCCGCGATCATGGCCATCCGCTTCGCTATGGAGATATTGATGGGATCTAGGGGGGAGGCGATCATGTCGCTAAAGTCGGTGGCCCGACCTCCACCGATCAGGACGACTCCGGCAAAGGATGTGTTGACAAAAATCCCCCGCTTCATCAGTATCACATGTATCACAACGAGGGGGATGCAGCAGGCGGTTCCTATGGCGAGACAGCCTGTCGGGATGTGACTACTCACCCGACTGAGGTCGGCGGCATCCATCTTATGCACTCGCCCAGTTCTCCATCCGGGTTCATCTGCCTCATTGATCGTCCTAAGGATCTCGAGAAGCCCCTCTCTGGCCGGTATGGGCCAAGCTGTCCAGCTTAATCTGAAATCTCCGATGGGGAAGCGAATATATATCTTATGGAGAATAAGCGTGCCGTCGACTGAGACGCGCAGTCCCGTGGGGTAGCGGCCAATCCTGCAGGCCTTTGGAGCCTGGGACGGCGGTTCGAATCCGCCCGGGACTATCATCCCCATAGAAAGATACAAGTACGTCAAGCCATATGCATGATGGAAGGCCCCGCGCAGGCGGCCGATCGAAGAGCTCCGGTGGTGTAGTCCGGCCAATCATTCCGGCCTTTCGAGCCGAAGACTCGGGTTCAAATCCCGACCGGAGCATCTTGGCATTCCCATTCTTGCGATCCATTCGAGGATGATCAAGTTTCGTATTCCAACCTGCTGAAATGCCCGATTATTCGAATATAAATAGGTAATTATTATCACGCTTGCTCCGGAATCTGCTCGATATGTTTATATGCCATTAAACTATAGTCTGGAGTTGTGCCTGAGCAAAACACTGATATATCAGTCAGGATTCCTAAGATCAGGTACCCCAAACCCAGGGGATCCCCTTGAGGGAGCAGCCCGCTGGATTGGAGCTATCAGGGATCATATCTTGCTGTCCGAGGACAGTTGGCGATCCTAAAATCCGAACAAGGGTATAGAATAGGAGGTGGGAACGAAATGAGGAGAGAGCTAATCGTTTTAGTGGTTATTGCAATGGCCCTGGTAGGCATGGCCAGCGCAGCCAACTACATGTACGAGAAGGCCACAATCAAGGGCGTAGGCTATAAGAACGTCGAGATGATCGTTTCGACCCAGGAAGGCTTCGCTGGAGCCAAGCTGGTCGAGAAGGAGTCCGGATCCGGTAACGTGATCATCGAGA
>JAFGMR010000061.1 GCA_016927425.1 Methanotrichaceae archaeon
ACAAAGGAACAAAGCCACAAAGGACGCACAAAGAGAAACTATCTACTGATAATCTTTGTGCCTTAGTGTCTTTGTGGTGATCGTCCAAAAGCCCTGGTTATAATTATCACGTGGCAGCAAGTTATGAGCTCAGATCTCTTTCAGATAGTCCATCTTTTACTAGTTATTATAGATCGATTGATTCCTTCGGTGACAATAGTTATCGCTTCCATCAATGCCAGAGAAATTCCAACCCATTCTGAGTTTACGACCCTGGGGCGGTTCAGGTCTATATATTATTGGCGATTTCGGGAGAGGGGTCCGGAATAAGAACTACATAGCAAATCTGCCTTTCCATAGAGCGAGCCTTGGCTGGGTGGTCAGCAGAACGACAAGAGAGACCCTAGAACTGCCCGAGTTGTTATCGCCATGCTATGGGAGGTGGAGGGAACGGGCGCCCGGAATCAATCGATCGATCCCCTCCCATTGGCAGAACATATTTATATATGGTCCAGCTTCTCTATCCCCACCTTCTTGACGTTGGGCTTCCAGATCTTATCCGGCATCCAGGAAGGCGCATTGGCCGGCTTGGGAACCTCATTTCTCTCCCCGGTGAAGATATGAACCTTCTTGGTACCTCGCTCCCTCAGTCTGATATCGGTGTACCCGCGGTTGGCCGCCTTTAGGGCAGCCTGCCTAGGCTGCTTTCCGCTGAAGACCCCTATCTCGTTCCCATCCTTATCTCGCAACGCGAAATTTCTCTTTTCGGCCATTTTTATACCTCGAATTACACGCATGCGCCAAGGTTTAAGCCCTGCAGCATGTCTATATAACTAATACCCTTATATTAATCTTTTGTTCGCCGAATAATATCATTGTCCGTTGCCGGTTTCACCCTTTTATAATGCCGGCCTAAATCGCCCTCGGAGGAGAAGGGCAGCCATGGCTTGGAATGAATATTTAAGGCATCTCCCCCGAGCGTTCTCATATGGCTTGGGTTATCTGGTTTACCGGCCTGCCTGGCTGCGGCAAGACAACCGTTGCCCTGCGGACGAAGATGTTGCTCGATGAACTGGGGGTAAGGGCGCGTATCCTCCAATTAGATGAGATTCGGAGGGTGATTACGCCAAAGCCCCGCTATACCGAGGAGGAGAGGGAGATCGTCTACGCAAGCCTCGCCTATATGGCAAAGCTCCTCAATGATGAAGGGGTGAACGTGATCGTCGATGCAACCGCCAACCGAAGGAGATACCGCGACCTCGCCCGAGAGCTCATCTTTCATTTCGGGGAGGTATATGTGAAGGCTCCAATCGAGGTCTGCATTGAAAGGGAGAGGATTCGAGTGGCCGAGTACGCCCCTCAGGGGATATATGACAAGGCCGCTTCCGGCGCGGCAGTTCCCGGCGTGAACGTGTCCTACGAAGAGCCGCTCGACCCTGAGATCGAGGTCGATTCTTCTTCCATGGGGATCGACGAGGCTGCGCGTCATGTGGTGGGGAGGATCATGGCGCTATTTGCCGATTCCGAACATTTGATCTAGTTTCGCAAAAATTTTTGGAAAGGTTGAAATACGGTTAGGGCGGTGAACCCATCAGGAAGTGATAGTTCTTGAAGATGAATGCGGGCGTCGTTGGATTCGACGGCACTGAGAGCAAGAGGACAATCCTAGCAATCCATATGGTCAAGGAAGCGGCCGGGATCGAGGGGGATATCAACGTGCTCCTTCGAAGTCCCCACGCTCGAGCAAGGTCAATGCTGAGAAAGCTTGTGCGGATCTGCGGGGTAAAGGCCTACATCTCCGCTGCGGAGGACCGAGATGGGTGGGAGAAGGCCGGGGCCGAGATCGCTGGCGGCTACGAGGAGTTCTTCAAGGAGTCCCAGTTCGTGATGGTGGGAACGCCTGGGGACAAGGAGGCTCCCGTTGTGGAGTCCGCCCTGAAGAACGGATGCAAGGTCGCTCTCATGGGAGGGGCGGACAGGCCGGCGATCATGAAGATCCTTCAGGAGAAGGGATTAGAGATCGACGACCGGCTAAAGGAGGACTTCAGAAGGGAGTTCTTCTTCGGCCTTGAGAACTACGACCTGTTCCTGAAGGCCAAGCCCCGTCTCATCCAGTGCACCAGCTGCAACACAACCGGCCTCTCCAGGCTTGCGCTGGCTGCAAGGCCGCTCGGCCTATGTGCGATCCTCGGCAATATCGACCGGAGGCACGGCGATCCTCATACAGTTGTTCGAGCATCGCCTAGCGCGGTCCAGTTTGGACAAGGTGCCGGCCACCAGGGATTAGACGCCGGAACAATCTTCGAGGAGGTACAGTTCAACATTCGAGCCTCCAAGGTGCCGACGACCGTCCCCCATACAAACTTCCTCAACCTGATCTTCAAGGGTCACGTGACCCCTGAGGCGCTGGCAGATCAGCTGGCAAAGACGAGGGAGGTCGTGGTGATACCATACAAGGATCAGGGCCGCAAGCACGAATGGACGAGCGAGATCCTCGAGGCGTTCCTCTCCGGCCTGGAGAGGCCTATTTGCCCCGAGATCTTCGAGCTGATCGTCTCCGACGCGATCATTCCATTCACCCTGGGGGATTACACAATACTCCAGACGGTATCGATGGTGGAGCAGATGTCGATTGCCGTCCCCAATCACGTGGAGGCCTACCTCGTCTCCTGCGGCTACCCTGCTGAGAAGGTCCATGCCCTTGTGGACTCGGCACTCGGCATCGTCCACGGAGCCTGGCCCGACCGCCTGAGCACCTGAGCCGCGAATGCCAGAGGAAGTCCCGCGGGGACGGCTTGAGGGGGATCGCGTCCTCCTGGGGTCAACTGCAGTGCCCGAGCTCTACGAAGGGGGCTACTTCGGCCGCAAGGTCGATTCCCGGCTTGCCCTCTCCTTGGTGGAGGCGGCCTACCTTATGGACCGCTCCCGCATAATGGTGAGCTCCAATGGATCCAAGCTCGACTTCAAGGGCCTCTTCGAGCTTGCATCATCGATCGAGAGGGGCTTTGAGTTCAGATACGTCGTCTATAAGGACCTCAGGGAGCGCGGCTACTACGTCCAGCCTGGTGTCCCAGACTTTCGCGTATATCCCCGTGGAGGACATCCGGGAAAGACCCCTGCCGAGTTCTACGTCTACGTCATCTCGGAGAGGACGCCCGTTCCCCTGGCGGAGATGAGCGAGCCGATACGGGTCGCAGGCCAGGTGAGAAAGAGGCTCATGATCGCAGTCGTCGACGAGGAGAGCGATATCACTTACTACGAGGCTCGCGAGAAGGAGATGTCGGGCAAGGGATGGCCGGGATCATCCGGAGGCAAGGCGACCCTCCTCGAGGACCGCGTGGTCCTTTGGGACGAGGAGGCTTCAAAGAGTCTCCACAATCAGGGCTTCTACGGCAAGCCGGTAGGAGGAAGGCTCCAGCTCTCCCTTGTGGAGTCGGCCTACTTGCTCGATAAGGGGCTTATCCAGATGGAGGACAGGGAAGGCCGCTCCCTGGGCGTTGAGGAGTTTCGAGAGAGGGCAGGCCGGATCGAGGCCGACTTTCCCATGAAGTACGGGGTCTACCGTGATCTGCGTGAGCGGGATCTTGTCGTCAAGACCGGATTCAAGTTCGGAAGCCATTTCAGGGTCTACAAGCAGGTGGAGAGCCCCGAGAAGGTGCCCCATTCGGAGTATTTGGTCCACGCAGTTGCCGAGGACTATATGTTTCACCTGCCCGTCGTATCAAGGGCAGTGAGGCTCGCTCATAGCGTGAGAAAGCAGATGATCTTTGCCTATGGCAGGGAGGGCAATGTCCGTTACCTCGAGATCCGCAGGCTCAAGCCATAATCTGACGAAAAATCTAATGAAAATAGTCGGCGGGTTGGTCCCCGCCTTCAAACTTCTCCTTCAACGAATCAATACAGCCCTAAGATGTCCAGCTCAGAAACGCCTGGGCGGCCTGGCAGGCTTGTGCTTCTGGTAGCAATCGCTACAGTACACCGGCCTTGATCCATCAGGCTTGAAGGGGACCTGGGTCTGCTTTCCGCAATCTGCACAAACTACGTCGTGCATCTCTCTTGGGCCTCTGTTGAAGCCGCCTCTGCTGCTGCCTCTCCTATCCATTTATTTCACGTACCTATATGGCCTCTTTTCTGGAGGCCGACAGGGCTACAGGATCTCAACAGAATCCCTTTGATCCGATAAGATGTAGCTAAAGGATACTCCTCTCAAAGGAAGATATATCTCTTTCGGTCATATCCCAGGACT